>JBBQTL010000003.1:0-88727 GCA_038213285.1 Chitinophagales bacterium | reverse complement strand
AGGAGGATGTTTCAAAATTAACCAGGCAAGTATGCTGTTCAAAAAAATTACAAGATGTCAATCTCAGCTATTCGTGTTTTTTATAGTGCTTGTCAGTAGTATTCCCATTTACTGCCAGCAAAATAATAATGAAGACAGTATAATAGTTGCGATAGCGCATGGCTACGATAAAGTCGGAAAATTTCACCGGTTTTTATTTGGAGAAGGTTATCGCAAATTATGGGCCGCCCCGGTAAAACTGAAAGTGTTTCATCTTGCAAAAGAAAAAGGGGGCATGACCATTATCAAAAGAGGCGGAGGCTTACAAACCAAATCGCTCAGGTTGAAGGATGGCAAAGGCCAGGAATGGTCGTTAAGAACCATACAGAAATATCCCGAACAGGGATTGCCCGCAAACCTGAGGGCTGGCCTTGCGAAAGATATTTTGCAGGACCAGGTAATAACGGCCCATCCCTTTGCATCTTTAACCGTACCACCCCTTGCGGAAGCCCTGGGCATTCCGCATGCACATCCCGAAATTGTGTATGTTCCGGATGATCCCTTATTTGGCGAGTATCGTAAAGAATTTGGCAATGCCGTTTTTTTGCTGGAAGAAAGAGAACCCGTAGATGGCGAGGGCACCGACAATACGGAGAAAGCGCAGCGGGAACTACAAAAGGATAATGATACAAGGGTAAACCAGCAACTGGTGTTAAAAGTAAGGCTGCTTGATATGATTTTGGGTGATTGGGACCGGCATGAAGATCAATGGCGTTGGGAAAAACAAGAAGATAAAAATGGTAAATTGTATTTGCCGGTACCCCGCGACAGAGACATGGTTTATTATAATACTTCCGGTGTTTTTCCATGGATTGTTTCACACCAGTGGCTAAAGACCAAATTCCAGGGCTTTCATGCTAATATCAGGGATGTAAAAGGTTTCAATGTGAATGGCCGTTACTTTGATCGCTATTTTTTAAACCAGTTGGATGAGGATGATTGGAAGGAACAAGTGACTGAGCTGCAAAGTAAACTGACAGATAGTGTGATATTCGCCGCCATAAAATTGTTACCCGATACCATCTTTTTTCTGACGGGTAATAAGCTGGTGAATACCATCATTAACCGGCGGAATAATATCGCAAAAACAGCTATGGAGTACTACCGGTTTATCGCAACCAATGTTGATATACCGGCTTCCAATAAAAACGAACGTTTTGAAATTTACAATGACAGTGCGGCCGCATTGGCAATCAGGATCAATAAAATAAAAAAGGATAACACAATCGGGAATGCTATTTACAAAAGAAGTTTTGATCCGGCCATAACCAAAGAGATCAGGTTGTATGGTTTGGATGGTAATGATGTTTTTGTTGCAGGTAACAAAAATCCCTCTTCCATAAAAATTCGTATGGTGGGCGGCAATGGAATAGACAGTTTTACAATGTCACCGGATTTCGCCGGCAGGAAAAAGCTTTTTATTTATGATAAGAAATCGGAATCGAATATTTTCTCTTCCGGAAAAACTGCAAAAATGCGTTTGTCAAACGACAGCAATGTCAATGCGTATAACAAAAGAGCTTTTAAATATGACCGGTATGCAACCCTTGTTTCAGCAAATTATAGTATTGATTATGGCATCTTACTCATAGGAGGATTTTCTAATGAAAGGCAGGGATTCAGAAAAGAACCGTATGCATTTTACAATGAATTACTGGTACACTATTCAGTGGGCAGACAAACCTTTTTGATTACTTATTTTGCGGAGTTCAAAAAGCTGGTGGGTAAAAATGATTTGGCGATCAACCTGTATTCGAGGGCCCCTCAGAACCTTAGTAATTTTTTCGGTATTAGCAATGAAGCGGTATTTGTAAACAAGGGTGAAAAAAAAATTGGCTATTACCGTTCCCGATACGATTATGTGAATGCTGATGTAAGGTTGTACCGCAATGTATCTTCTCATTGGCGTGTAAGCGGAGGTGTTGCTGCACAGTACTATACCAGTAAGCAATCCAATAACACCGGGCGTTTCTTCAACAAGTTCCATGGTGATTACCCCGCTTCCTTGTTATACCAGGATAAAACCTATGTAGGCCTTATAGCCGGTGCTGAAATGGACACCCGGAATGACAAAAATCTGCCATCGCATGGTTTGTACTGGAACACTACTTTAAAAGCAATGCATGAAATAGGAAATGAAAAATACAATTATGGGAATGTGTTGTCAGAATTCAGCGTTTATGCAACACCATTTAAAACGGAGGGATTTGTAATAGCCACCCGGGTGGGGGTGGGTACAACAGTTGGTGATCCCTCCTTTTTTCAACTGATGTATTTAGGTGGCAAACAAACCATGCGTGGTTTTCATACCAATCGCTTTGCTGGCAAAACGGCTTTGTACAATAACCTGGAAATGAGGTTAAAATTATTTGATTTTAATTCTTATTTACTCCCGGGCACGGTTGGCCTCATAGCGTTTAATGATGTGGGCCGGGTATGGCTCCCCGGCGAAAGCTCAACTAAATGGCACGACAGTTATGGAACGGGAATTTATATTGTACCTGCACAATTGTTGGTGATTCAAGCCGTAGTTGGATTTTCCAAAGAAGGAAGCCTGCCCTATATTTCTATTGGTTTTCGGTTTTAATGATCACGTTCAGTTAACCGGATAATTGAATCATTCAGAAAATAAGGAAGTATTACATTGGTACATATTCTAAATCCGGGGTATTATTACAGTACATTTATTAAAATTTAAAAATGAACTATCAGCATATCGCAGAACAGGTAAAACAATATGTTACTTCCTATTTTTACGCCAATACCGTACCCCAATTATTGTATCATAATATACACCATACCGAAACGGTTGTAGCATCGGCCAGCCAGATAGCGAACCATTACCAGTTGGATGAACATGATTTTTTCTTAGTGATTACTGCGGCATGGTTTCATGATATGGGATACTGCAATACGGCAGAAGTATCAATGCACGAACAGAAAAGTGCTGATTTAGGTGCTGTATTTTTAAAAGAAAAAGGCGTAGATGAAGTTTTAGTAATTGCAATAAAAAATTGCATACTGGCTACTAAAATGCCACAAAGTCCTATTACATTGCCTGAGAAAATTGTGTGCGATGCCGACCTTTTTCATTTCGGTACCGATGATTTTTCAAAGCACAATAAGCAATTGCGTAAAGAGTATGAAGCCACCAGGAATGTACCTGTCAGTAAGGAGGAATGGAGAAGGGGCGCCATCCAGTTGCTTCAGTCACATCAGTACCATACAGATTATTGCAGGGATTTACTAAATAAAAAAAAGCAGGAAAACCTGGATAAGCTATTGCGGAAAGAAAATGAAAAGCTACTGCAACCGGAAGCCGAAAATAGTGTGGAGCAACAGGCAGATGTGATTGAAATAAATATAGCGGATGCTGTTAAAAAAACGGAAAAGCCTACCAGGGGTATTGAAACCATGTTTAGGATTGCAGTAACCAATCACCAGCGGCTGAGCGATATGGCAGACAGCAAAGCAAATATCATGATCTCCGTAAATTCGATTATCATTTCGGTGGTAATTGGATTGGTAATGCGCAAACTGGAAACCAATCACATTTTAGTTATCCCTACTTTGACTTTACTAGTAGGTTGCGTTACTGCGGTGATTTTTTCAGTGTTGGCAACAAGACCCAAAATTCCGGATGGTTATTTTTCGCCTGAACAATTATCCGGTAAAACAGTCAACCTGCTATTCTTCGGCAATTTTTATAAAATGGATTATGATCATTATTATGAAGGCATGCAAAAAGTAATGGCCGACAGTGAGTTTTTGTATGCAAGCCTGATCAGGGATATCCATTCGCAGGGAAAGGTATTGGGCCACAAATACAAATTGTTGCGGATATCTTACACCATATTTATGTACACACTGATTGTTACCATCATTGGCTTTGCGGTAGTAACTATTTTTTTGTTGTAGCAAACAGAGTCATTATTTCTCAAAATAACCCGGGTGTTTTGAGACAGGCTAAAATCCTCTCAGGTGTTCCGTTTTTAACTGCTTGAAAAATCAGTTCCAATATAATGATTCGCCATAGCCGGGTTTAAATTCAGACATCGTTCAAAATATTTATTATGAGAAAATTTTTATTTTCCACGGCTTTGCTGTTTGCCGGTCTGCAGCACGCAGTAGCACAGGATGCAGTACAATACAGGGTCATCTTAATTGGAGATGCGGGTGAAATAAATGAAGCTCAAAAGGCGGTTTTACTGGATGCAGTGCAACAAAATATATCCGGAAAGACCATCACGTTGTTTTTGGGCGATAATATTTATCCGAAGGGTTTGGAACTACCCGGTAATAAATTAGAACAATCTTCAAAAGACATTTTGCGGTCGCAATATGAAGGGTTACGCAAAGCTGGTATCCCGGTATATTTTATCCCGGGCAATCACGATTGGGATAAAAGTGGCCCGAAAGGATATGAAAAAATAATCCAGGTAAATGAGTGGTTGAAGGCTCAAAATGATTCCCTGTTACAAATCATTCCGGTAGATGCCTGCCCCGGTCCTTTCGAATTACCCGTTTCAGACAAACTGGTTGTAGTGGCAATGGATTCAGAATGGTGGCTGTATCCTTTCAAAAGAACATCAGAAGGTACCGGTTGCGAATGCAAAACAAAAAGAGAAGTATTGGGTAAACTGAATGATATCCTGGTTCGCAATAAAAACAAAACGGTATTGTTTGCAACCCATCATCCTTTCACTACCTATGGTTCTCATGGTGGGCACTACAGTTTAAAAGATCATGTATTTCCATTAACCAACCTGCGTAAAAATTTGTACCTGCCGCTTCCCGTTATTGGTTCCCTGTACCCGCTGCTGCGAACAACTTTTCCCACGCCGGAAGATGTAAAAAATGTGCTGTACAAGGATATGAAAAAGAATGTGGATGAAGTATTAAAAATGCATCCCAATGTAATTCACGTAGCAGGTCACGAGCATACTTTGCAACTAATACAAGGTGCCGTGATGGAAATTGTAAGTGGGGCTGGATCAAAACATACCCCGGTTAAAATGGGTGCAGGAAGTTTGTATGCAAAGTCTGCCGTTGGGTATGCGTTTGCCGATATCATGTTGGATAACAGCACAAGAATAAGTTTTCGTACTTACCAGGCAGGGGCAATACAAACCGATACCGTTTTTAGTAAACCATATACAAATCCTTCATTGTTGGTTGAGCCCTACATTACCGCTATTGCCGGCGATAGCATTCAAATTAAACTCAATCCGAATTTTGATAAAGTAAGTGGAATACACAGGGGCCTGTTTGGAGAAAATTACCGGAAAGTATGGGCGATGGAAGCTACTATCCCGGTACTCCGGATTTCTGAGGTCGGGTTAGTTCCTACCGAACTGGGTGGTGGAATGCAGACCCGTTCTCTCCGGTTGATGGAAGGTAATAAGGAATGGGTATTGCGTAGTATAGAAAAATACCCCGATAATTTATTGCCACAGTCTCTAACCAATACGTTGGCGGCTGATATATTAAAGGATAACTCTACTGCTGCATTTCCCTATGCACCATTAACAGTACCGGTATTTGCTGATGCATTGGGTGTGCCGCACAGCAATCCAAAAATAGTGTACATATCGCCTGATAAAAATCTCGGTATCTACAGCAAGGATTTTGCTAACAGCATTTCCATATTTGAAGCCCGGGAGCCGCTGGGTAAATCCTTATCAACCATTAAAATGGCAGAAAAATTAAAAGATGACAATGACAATGCGATAGACCAGCAAGCATTTTTGCAGGCGAGATTGCTCGATATATTTTTGGGTGACTGGGATCGCCATGCCGACCAATGGAGATGGATAGATGGGGGAAATGGAAAGGGGAAAATATTTAAACCGGTACCCCGCGACCGCGACCAGGTGTTTTATGTAAACCAGGGGTTCTTTCCAAAACTGGCCGCCCTTCCGTGGGTGATGCCTAAGTTCCAGGGATTTGGCGGACGAATAAAAAATATCAATACTTTTTCTTTTAATGCCAGGCTGATTGATGGGCTGTTTACCAACAGTCTTAATTATGAAGACTGGCGGAAGTACACAGACAAAACAGTCACTACATTCAGTGACACCCTTATCGAGACCGCATTAAAAAAGTTGCCTGCGAATGTATATACGGTAACCCATTTCAAACTAGCTGAACAATTAAAAAGCCGCAAAAAAGATATGTTGCAAAAGGTACTGCGGTACTACCGGTTTCTAAATAAAATTATAGACATTACCACATCTGATAAAAACGAGTTGGTAACAATAAGAGATACATTAAACGGGCAATTGGGTGTTACCATTTATAAAATTTCAAAGAGCAATGAGCCGTTAAAATTATTATATAGCCGGGTGCTGGATCCATCTGTTACCCGTGAGCTACGTTTGTTCCTGCTGGCAGGCAGCGATAGTGTGATCATCAAAAATGAGGCTTCACCCATCAAAATAAGAATGGTAGGTGATGCAAAAAGTGATAAGAAATACGATATCAATGGACGCAGTAAATACCTTCGTAAAATTCATATTTATGATGGAACGGACAACGCTGTTTTTACCGGAAAGGCGGGAGTGGTACACCAGCATTTATCAAACGAAGCAGCCAATACGGAACTACAATTAACCAACCGGTATAATAAAACAATTCCTTTAATCAATGCAGGCTTTAATGTGGATGATGGTTTTATTTTCGGCGGTGGGTTGCGGCTTATTAAGCAGGGATTCAGGAAACAACGGTACGCAGGTTCACAGCAGTTTACCCTCGCCCGTTCCTTTTCCACCAATGCCTTGCGGTTTATTTACAAGGGCGAATGGATGCAGGTTCTTGGCAAAGCGGATATTCTTTTATTGGCCAATATTTTTGCACCGGATAATACACAGAATTTTTTTGGCCGGGGCAACGAAACCGGGATTGATAAGACCGGCAATTATAAACGGTATTACCGTACCAGGTTTAGTTTTTACAACATGGCACCAGCCATCCGGTGGCGCAGCAGCAAGGCAAATAGTATAACGCTTGGCCCCGCTATACAATACTACCGGTATAGTGCGGATGATAATACCGGGCGCCTGATTACCAATCGTTCCTTAATTCATTCTTATGATAGCGCCACAGTGGCAAATGATAAGTCACATGCCGGTATTATCCTGAATCTTATACA
The DNA here is from genome assembly GCA_038213285.1 of Chitinophagales bacterium. Classification (GTDB taxonomy): domain Bacteria; phylum Bacteroidota; class Bacteroidia; order Chitinophagales; family Chitinophagaceae; genus Ferruginibacter. Next base: position 81,538 of record JBBQTL010000003.1, on the reverse strand, counting down.
TGATACCAGGAACAATTTGTTATTACCTACTTTTGGCAGTTATGTCAACATGCGGGTACAAGGCTACAACGGGTTGAATGATCATTCAAAATCCTTTGCACAATTAACAACAGAATTGGCGGTGTATAAAAGCATTGACAGGAAATCGAATATTGTAATTGCCAATCGCATAGGTGGTGGTGCTACTGTAGGTAAAGCGGCATTTTACCAATCGCTGTTTTTAGGTGGACATGAAAATTTGTGGGGCTATCACCAGTATCGTTTTGCAGGAGAACAGATGCTGTATAATAACCTGGAAGCCCGCATTAAAGTGTCCAATCTAGCGTCCTATATTTTGCCTGGGCAATTGGGTATTGTGGGTTTTTATGATATTGGTAAAGTATGGCAAAAGGGGTACAGCAGCAGTAAATGGCACCAGGGTGCAGGCGGTGGTATTTATTTTGCCCCGGCACAAATGGCCGTGTTCCAGTTGGTAGCGGGTAATTCAGGCGAGGGCTGGTATCCGTATTTTACAATGGGATTCAGGTTTTAGGTATTTTGGTAAAATGGGTAAATGAAGTAAGTAAAGTTGGTAAAGTAAATAAGGTAAAGAGAAACCAGGAAGTGAATCTGTATTTTACTTTATCATGCAGTTTGAATGGGGAAACATTTTTGTTGACAGGCTTTAGTATTTCATGGCGTCATCGTTGTGTCACTCACTTTTACCGCATACCACCCGATAGCTATCGGGTGTGCAACGTTAACGAACGAAGTAATGTTTTAAAAATACTCGTGGATGCAGGTTAAAAAGTCAGGGGCTAATCAGGTATTGAGTATTGACAATTGACCATTCACCATCCGATGGCTATCGGATCACCATTGACGCCTTTTATCACCATGAGAAAAACGAATACAATCATAGTAGGGCAGGGGATAGCAGGATCATTGGTTGCTTATATGCTTTACCGGCATAAAATTCCTTCTGTAGTAATTGATCCGGGTAGTGCCAATACTTCCAGCAAGGTTGCAGCGGGTATGTTTACTCCCGTAAGTGGAAAGAGAAAAACGATTCATCCAATCACCCTGGAACAAATTCCCTATGCGATCACAATTTACCGGGAGATAGAGCAATGGTTGGGTATCGATATGCTGCATCTGCAGAATATTTACCAGGTTTATAATTCAACCGATGAGAGAAATGATCTGCAGGCAAGATTAACCAGTGATGCATTTGCAAAATATATCATAGCTAACCCAAACGCTGAACCGGGGATTTTACAGGAGCAGGGGGCTTTTGAAATCACCCACTCCGGATGGTTGGATTGCGAACTATTTATCAATGGCGTAGCACATTGGTTAAAAGCAAAGGATGCACTGATAGAAGCTGAATTCATGTACCAGGATATGAAATTCAACGAAGCCAATATGGCGTACCAGGGAATAACATGCAGCCAGGTTGTTTTTTGTGAAGGCTATCGTGGAGTGAATAACCCATTCTTTAGCGATCAAAATATTATCCCCTGCAAAGGCGATGTGCTGACGATACAAAGCGATCATCCAGCCACGAGTCGAATCGTCAAAAAGAATGGAATTTATCTTACTTCTTTAGGCAACAATTTATTCAAGGCAGGATCTACCTATCAATGGAATAACAGCAACGCCGAACCAGATGAAGCAGGCAAAAGCCATATTGAAAGCAAATTGGGAGAAATGCTCACCGGCAAGTTTAACACCATAGAACACCAGGCAGCCATCAGGCCCACTACCAAAAACCGGGAGGTGATTGCAATGCAACATCCTCAACATAAAGGACTGTTTATGCTAAATGGGCTGGGTACAAAAGGCGTGTTACAGGCACCATGGTTTGCAAGGCATTTGATTGATCTCATCCTGCATTAAAAAATTTAATAAATATTGCTAATAAAAGCTCGTCATCAATCAGGATGCCGCCGGAACCAAAGGACATCAGACATCAAAAAATCAGACATCAATAAATCAGACATCAGACATCAAAATCTATCCAACTGCCCCTGCATTTTCTTCACCCGGTCTTCAAATTTTTCTGACGAAAGATTATTCCGGCTAAGGCCATCTACAATAATCGGAAAGCAAAACGGGGTTAGTTTTTTTGGAAAATGAATGATGATGGTGCTTGCGGCAATTCGTTGTAAAGCATTTCTTAAACGCAGTTCTTCCATCTGCTGATCCAGCACTTCGCGGTAGGCTTGCCTTAATAACACATTGTTGGGATCGTACTCACTAAATACATTAAAGAGCAGTCCGGCACTACTTTGCAGGTGCCTTGCTTTTACCTGCTCACCTGGCATTCCCTGGAAAATCAATCCGCCGATGACCGCAATATCCCGGAATTTTCGTTTAGCCATTTCCGATGAGTTTACACTTTTTAAAATGTCGGACAACAGGTTGTCTGAAGTAAACAAATCATAGGCATTCGTATCGTCCAGCGGTATGGGTTGGTCGCTGAGCAATTCAAATCCATAGTCATTGATGGCAATGGAAAAAGTGATGGGGGTGATAAGGCTGATACGGTATGCCAATATAGCTGCCATTGCTTCGTTTACCAACCTTCCTTCAAAGGGATATACAAATACATGAAAGCCTTCTTTGGTTTCTATATGTTCAATTAATAATTCGTTTTCGTTGGGTATATGGGATAGTTCTCTTTGCAATTGTAATAATGGCTCCAGCACCGTGATCTCTATATAAGTCGCTTCTTTTGCCTGGGCTTTGGAGGGGACTTTGGCAGGGGCCAATACTTCCCTCAGCTTTTGTCCCAGGTTTGCTGAGAGCGACATCCTTCCGCCCATCCAGCTTGGTACGATTGATTTTTTAGTAGTTGATTTTCTAACCAACACCGTCATGTCTTTTATCATCAGGAACTCCAGGTTTCTTCCGGCCAGTGTAAATACATCACCCGGTTGCAGACGAGAAACAAAGTATTCTTCTATCACGCCAATATAGCCGCCGCTTAAAAACTTTACTTTCAACATGGCATCGCTCACGATGGTACCAATATGCATTCGGTGACGCATCGCCATCCCCCGGTTTTCAATCCGGTAAATACCTTCGGTGACAACAATTTTTTTATATTCATCATATTGTTGCAGTGCCTTGCCTCCCTGGGTAAGAAAGAATAATACCTCCTGCCATTCGGCATCATTGATTTCACTAAAGCAGTAAGTGTTTTTTATTTCTTCAAAAATTGTTTCCGGTTTAAATCCATCTGAAATAGCGATGGTGCAGAGGTATTGTATGAGCACGTCAAAACAAAGCAGCATGGGTTCTTTGCTCTCAATATAGTTTTCTTCGATCCCCTTTTTTAACGCCGCGGCTTCTACCAGTTCAAGAGAATGCGTGGGTAAAAAATAAATTTTACTTACCGCATCCGGCTGGTGCCCGCTTCTGCCTGCCCTTTGTAAAAACCGGGCAACACCCTTGGGCGAACCTACTTGTATAACGGTATCCACTGGCCGAAAATCTACACCGAGGTCAAGGCTTGCGGTACACACCACCGCTTTTAATTTGCCGGTATGTAAATTGTCTTCTACCCACAATCGCAGGTCCTGCTCAATACTGCCATGATGTAACGCAATGAGGCCCGCAAGTTCTGGTGCTACATCCAGCAAACTCTGGTACCATCTTTCGCTCATGCCCCGGGTGTTAATAAAAATCAGCGTGGTTTCGCTGGCGTTGATAATCGGGATTACTTTTTCTACTAATTTAATTCCGAGATGCCCTGCCCATGGATATTTTTCTATTTCATCTGGGATAATGGATTCTATCTGGATATTTTTTTTGATATTGGCCTTTATAATAATTCCTTCCGATTTCATTGGCGCAAGCAATACCTCTTTTGCCTGTTCCAGGTTACCAATGGTGGCAGAGATGCCCCAGATTGTCAATTTGCTGTTTACTGTTTTTTGTTTCGTGTTGGGCTTTGTTGGCTTTGCAGCCCCTGCATTTGATTCAGGGTTTTCGGTGGCGGTTTTTTGCGAATTGGGTTCAGTTGCAAATTGGATATTGCGGCAGCCGATGATCCTCGATATAGCCAGTTCTACCTGTACGCCTCTTTTGCCACCCATTAATTCGTGCCATTCATCTACCGCAATTATTTTGAGTGTTTTAAAAACATCGGGATAATTTTTTTGTGCCAGCAATAAATGTAAACTCTCCGGTGTAATGATAAGTACTTCGGGCATTTGCCTCTTTTGCTTTTGCCGTTCACTGGTTGGGGTGTCGCCATTTCGAATGGCAACTTTCCAGTTCATGCCCAGTTCCGAAATAACTTCTTCCATTGCACGACCAATATCTTTTGCCAATGCACGCAATGGTGTCATCCAGATCAGTTGCAAACCGTTCTTATTTGCAGCCTGGTAATTTTTTGGATGGGTATTGATGAATTGAATTACAGCGCCCAGGAAAACAGAAAATGTTTTACCGCAACCGGTAGGTGCATTCACCAGCCCGCTTTGCTCATTAACGATCTGTTGCCATGTTTGCTGCTGAAATAAAAACGGGTGCCGGCCTTTAGCAGCCAGCCATTGATTGATGATTTTATATCCGGGGGTTGATTGAAGTTTCAAGTGGGGATGGCAATATGATTGAATGCAAAAGGTAATTAAAATGTCGTAAAAATGATCTCAAACAGGATTAAAGGATTAATTGATTTCTGGATTCCTACGCAGGATTTAAAGATAATTTGATTTCAGAATTTGTAAACAGGATGTAAGAATTAATTCATTTCAATCTTTAACATGTCTCAAATCCTGTCAATCCCAAAATCCTTTAATCCTGTTCAGACAGTGTCGTGTAACAAATCCTGTCAATCCCAAAATCCATTAATCCTGTTCAGATAGTGTCGTGTCATTAATCCTGTTCAGACAGTTTCGTGTCACTAATCCTGTTAATCCCAAAATCCATTAATCCTGTTCAGACAGTGTCGTGTCATTAATCCTGTTCAGACTTTGTCGTGTACTGTTAACCGCCTATAATGTCTTCAAATATTCAATTACAGCCCGCCTTTCCTTATCCGATAATTTATCTCCGAAATAATGTCCCTTGTTGCTGTAGCCTTTTAATGTAGTGTTGTACACTTCGCTGTTGCCGGGTTCCTTTTTTGTATCGTAATGGTAGCCCGGGATATCATAATTGTAATTGGGTTTTGTAAAATTGCGGTGCCAGTATGTGGGGCGTTTTTTGCTATTTAACAAAGCTTCCAAATCAGGCACGGAACCATTGTGCAGGTAGGGTGCCGTTACCCATATTCCATCCAATGGCGGCGCAATATAGCCGCGATAAGGTACCAGCTTTGCGGGATGATCACCGGTAGTAAACCAGCTTTTGTTAAACCATTCAATAAACTGCGGATTGGAAAAATTGGCAGTGTATAGCATGGAGTCTGTTTTGATAATGCCGGCCGGTATCAACAGGTTGGGATATTCACCATCTTCTCCGTAAGTACCATGGCATTTTTTGCAGGTTGCCGTAAAAACGTTTTTTCCTTCTGCAGCCTTCGCTGCATCAATGGGCCTGGGATATTTTGGTGGCTGTATAGAATTGATATAAGCCAGCACATCATTGAAACGTTTGTCTACTTCTTTTGCTTCAGAAGTGTCGGTAACCGTTAGCAGGTTGGATGCCATCAGGAACCTTCCAAAATCACCGCGGCCAAAGCCATTGTAAAACATGGCATTCTTTTTTTTGAGCAGCCACCAGGCCGGTACATCTGTTGGTATAATTTCATCTGGTAATGACAGTAAATTTTCATCACTCCATTTTAATGTTTTAGGGTCCCTGTGCGATACCAGCAGGTAGGCCAGGGCATCTGCCAGATTTACCCCCCTGGTACTGGTAACCAAATTTGGAGAAATAGCTTTTAAAGACGTAATAAAGTTTTTAGCCGCATCGTATTTTTTTGCATTCTCGCCACTAAGGTTCTTTAGAAATTTTTCAGCAATTAGCGCAGTGCTTTCCCGGTTGATGGTAAAGTCTGACAAGGAATTGCCCAGCCCTACAATCAATTTCCCGTCAAAAACCTGCGCATGGCACTGCAGGCAATTGGGAGCAACAACCAGTTCGCCATTGGGTGCTTTTACCGCTGTAAAGTCGTGTGGTAAATTTTTATTATTTCCGGTACGTTGTAAAAAATTATTGGTGTCCTTTGGACTACCCAAAAAAAACATGGAGTAAGGAATACCACTCTTTAAATAGTCGCCGGTGACCAGGTATTGAAACCCAATGGCTGCATCGCCGGTTCTTTGTTTGCTGGGGGCAATGGGTTCCGGTTCTTCATTTACATATTTTTCAGTAAGTGTTGCAAAGGCAAAACAGGAAGCGGCAATGAAAAACAAAACAATTAATTTTTTCATGGTACAATGTAGGGTATAGTTTTTAATAAAATGTTAACTCACTCAGCCCTTTTCCTTTGAAAAGAAGTGGCCATCCTCCGTTGGTTTATATAGCTTTGGTTTGGGCATAAAGTTATCTATAAATTCGCCGCCCGCTTTACCCTAATACGTTAATGTTATATCCCAAAAAATATTTGCATGAATAATGTAGATATAATCGTGCAATACTTTAGTGAATGCTCAAAGCCAGCATTAGACTGCCTTATCCCGCTTCAAGAGTTGAGGGGGCGTTGTAAGTCTTTAATAAAAGTTTCAAATCCTCCAACGTATTGATTTCATCCGGTTTTTTATCCTGCCGCCACCGGCTCATCCTGGGAAAACGCAATGCCACGCCGCTTTTGTGCCGGTTGCTGGCCGCTATTCCTTCAAAGGCTATTTCAAAAACAAGTTCTGGTTTTACAGTTCGTACCGGGCCAAATTTTTCTATCGAATTTCTTTTTACAAAAGCATCTACCTGTGCAAATTCTTTATCTGTCAGGCCACTATATGCTTTTGTAAAACTTACTAATTTGTCACCGTCTTTTACTGCAAAGGTATAATCCGTGTACAGGTTACTTCTCCTGCCATGGCCCTTTTGTGCATAAATCAATACTGCATCAATTGTGAGCGGATCAATTTTCCATTTCCACCAGTCACCTCTTTTACGGCCAACCTGGTATGCCGAATCTTTTCTTTTCAGCATAATACCTTCGCTGCCCATGTCGCGGGACGACTGCCTCGTTACCCTCAATGCTTCCCAATCAGCAACAACAATTAACGGAGAAATATGAATGGAAGGATGTTGAATCTGCTGAATAATATTTTCAAGCAATAGTCTTCGTTCCAGTAAGGGCATGGCTCTAATATCGTTGCCTTTATATTCCAGCAAATCATAAGCGATAAAACCAACCGGTGCTTCTATCAATTGCTTCTTAGTAATATTTTTTCTGCCAATTCTTGTTTGCAAAGCTGCAAAGGCCAGCGGTTTAAATACACCGGTTTCAGCAGGTACTTCCAAACTGATAATTTCTCCATCTGTTACCACACCCTCCGGCACCAGGTGTTTAAAGGAATCGTATTCGGGAAATTTTTCTGTCATTAGTTCTTCACCGCGGCTCCACACAAATAGCTCATTGTTTCGTTTTATTATCTGGCCACGAATACCATCCCATTTCCATTCTGCTTGCCATTCATTGATATCTCCCAACCCTTGTACATCATCTTCCACTGCGTAAGCCAGGTAAAAAGGGTAGGGCTTGGAGTAATCTGAACTGATATCCGTTTCACTCAATAAGTCATCAAAGTGCATAGCTGCTGGATCCCAGTTTCCGCTAATGCGATGAGCAATAATGGAAGGAGAAACCTGCACTGTTTTGGCCAATGCATTTACCATCATTTTTTGCGATACGCCAATTCTAAAACCTCCGGTAATGAGTTTATTGAAAACAAATTTTTCATTGCGGTCCATCTGTTGCCAGCTCTCTGTAATGAATTGTTTTTTTACCCATTCCGCTTCCCTTTCGATGCGAATAAAAGTTTCTAAATAATAAGATAAGGTATGCTCTGTTGAAAAAGAGGATTGCTCTTCAGGCTCTGGTAATAACAATGAAATCGTTTCTGCCAAATCACCTACGGTATGATAACACTCATCAAACAACCATTGTGTAATTCCTGCATTATCTATACACCAGCTTTGTAAAATAGTGGAGTTGATAATGCGCTTCGGACGTCTTCCGCTAAAGATGGCGATCACCCAGATTTTATCTTTGTCCGGAGCTACAGAAAAATAATCCTGCAATGCCTGTAGCTTATCATTTGTTTTAGTGCTGGTGCCTAATGTGCTTACCAATAATGCAAATTGCTTCATACCACCATACCCTCCCGATAAAACATCGGAACCATTTTCCGGGAAGTGATTTCCAGCGTTTATGATATCAGTGTTCTCCATTTTCGTCTTCCTTTGTATATAGTGAATTACTCGCCTCGTCTTCACCATATTCTGTTTTTACTTCACCGGCTTCAATGCCCTGTTCATTCAGGTAACGGCTAAAGGCTGATTGAAATCCATGTGTAGCAAACACTTTTTGGGCGCCTGTAGCTTTTACAGCCTGCAATAAGCCATCCCAATCGGCATGGTCGCTGAGTGCAAACCCGGCATCTGTGTTTCTTCTTCTTGCATTGCCCCTTACCTGCATCCAACCGCTGCAAACACCTACACTGTAGGGATAAAATTTTTTCATCCAGGGCGTACCATCTGCACTGGGTGGGGCTATTACTATAATGCCCTGTAACAACTCTTTCGGTGTATCCGGGTTTACCCGTTGTACCTCCGGCAATTTCCAGCCGCTGTTTACCAATGCCTGGTGTACATTCCAAACCGCTCCATGTACAAAAACGGGCAATCCGGTTTCAGCCAATGGCTGCAATACTCTTTGCGCCTTACCAAGACTATATGCGATCAGCACACTTGTTTTTTTATCCTGTTTGTTTTGCGCTACCCAGTTTTTTATGTCATCAAAAATTACTGCTTGTTTTTTCCATTTGTAAATGGGTAAACCAAAGGTTGATTCTGTGATAAAAGTATTACAGGTTACGGGTTCAAATGCTCCGCTTATGCCATCATCCTCTGTTTTGTAATCACCGCTGGCCACCCATACTTCTCCATTATATTCAACCCTTATTTGTGCGGCGCCAATGATATGCCCCGCCGGATGAAGGGAGACTTTAACTCCATTCATCATTACCGGTTCATTCCAATCTACACTCTCATATAAATTATCTCCCAGTCGTAATTGCAATAACGGTTTGGTAAGATGATGGCATAAATAATACTTACTTCCCCAACGTGCATGATCACTATGGGCATGGGTGATGATGGCTTTGTCCACAGGTTTCCAGGGATCGATATAAAAACCGCCCTGCCTGCAGAATAAGCCTTTGTCGGTGAAGTCGATTAATGCCATTGTTGATGAATTTATTTCCTATTCCTGCACCGGTCACTACAGTACTTTACTTTTTCCCAATTTTTCTGCCACTTTTTGCGCCAGGTAAAGGGGAGTTTGCAAACATCACAGATTTTTGTAGGTAAATGTAATTTTTTGTGCGCCATAGGTTCCATTCAATAACCTGGCGAGTTAACTTAAAAGGGTAACTCACCAGGTTATTTTAAACAACAATGAAAAACTTATATTGTTGTGCTGCGCAGGGAAAGGAAAAAGTAAAATAAATGAAATCTTGTATCAGAATAGAATAAGAAAGTAAACCGGAACGTTCAACTATAAACTAATACTGTCGAAACTGTACCAAATCACCAGGCCCTTGTTGTAGTGCCATTCACCAGCCTGATAAAATATAAATGTTTATTCTCGAAGTAATCAGGAATTTTATTATCCTTCTTTCCGTATACAGGCCGGAAATTATATTCAGAAAAAACTTTGAATTCTTTGTCGTTGATATGATTCATCAAATCATTGGGGAATTTAGTCAGCAATCTTGTAAACAGGTAAGTTGCTTCAAACCCTTTAAAGGTCATATCGGCTGGTTTACCCTTGTATTTTTTTAAGTAGCCTGCTGTGAGTAGTTTGCTGTAGTCGTCCCATTTGTTATTATAATAGGGCGAAGTGAAGTACACCGGAAAATCTTCAAACTGGTCATTTTTAGTAAGCCCCTTAAACCCGTCCCAATTGGGCATCCCAATTAGAATGATCGGATACGATTGATACAAATTGTAACAGGCTGCGGTTAACTTGGTGGCAAAATTTTCATCTAAAGATGCTCCAATGATGATTGTCTGCCGGTTACTATCCAGTTTCTTTCGTAACATTTCTGATGAAAATGCACTGTCTGAATTGATGGTCTGTATTTTTACCAGGGGCTTGCCATCCGGCTCATTGATGGATTTAAAATAGGAGAAAATTTTATCTTCCTGTGCTCCTTTTTTCCTGATTATAAAAATGCGGTCTGTTCCATGATTTTGCAACAGGTAACTGTAGATGGCTTCACAATGTGCCTTCAATGTTGAGTTAACCACCACCAGCGAAGGGTTCTCAGTAATGCCGCCATCGTTGGGGTAAGTGGCTGAAATGAAGGGAATATTTTTGGTGAGTGCAAAATTTGCCAATTGTAAATATTCAAGGTCTTTTACTGAACCGATGATCAGGTGAAGGTTATCCAGTTTTTTTAAACTGATGAGTTTATCAACCGGTAAGGTGTAGGATTTGGTATCATAAATAAAGGCGTTAACATTATGGTGCAGTAGCTTAATAGAATCCAGGGCAATTTCGGCTCCATTTACAAAATCTACTGCGGGCATTATAAAACGGGGAATACCTTGTTTGTAGTTAAATTTACCTTCTTCATTGAAAACAGAATCCAGGTATAATGGCGCAAAAATACCAACATGGTAGGTTTTAACAGGGATAACAGAATCCTTTTGCGCAAGCACAGTTTGAAGAGAAAAAATGGCTACCAGTAAAACGACAACGGTACGTAAATGCTTAATCATATTTCTTGATGCTGTTATAATGTTCAAAAGGTAGTAGCTGTTGATTTGTTAATTATAATTATTTCCTGTTCGATATAATTCATCTCCATCATTTAAAAACTGTTATGAATTACTCGTGAAGCCCTTGCACCATTATTCCCACTCAATAGTAGCTGGCGGTTTACTGCTAATATCATATACTACCCTGTTGATGCCGCGTACATTGTTGATAATTTCATTGGATATGTCTGCTAAAAATTCATACGGTAAATGTGCCCAGTCTGCTGTCATTCCATCTACTGAAGTTACTGCCCTTAATGCAACTGTAAATTCATAGGTTCTTTCATCCCCCATCACACCTACACTCTTTACGGGTAGTAAAATCGTGCCAGCCTGCCAAATGCCGGCGTACAAATTTGCTTTTTTTAACCCATTAGTATAAATCGCATCGGCTTCCTGCAATAACCGTACCTTTTCTTCAGTAACATCTCCTAAAATACGAATGCCCAATCCAGGTCCGGGAAAAGGATGCCGGTATAGCATGTCATGCGGAATACCCAATTCTAAACCAACTTTCCTTACTTCATCCTTAAATAAGGAACGGAGCGGTTCTACCAACGATAATTTCATAGTGGCCGGTAATCCTCCAACATTGTGATGCGATTTGATAGTAGCGGAGGGACCATGAACAGACGCCGATTCAATAACGTCGGGATAAATAGTTCCCTGGCCTAGAAAATCAATATTTTCAATCCGGTGTGCTTCCTGGTCAAATATTTCTATAAAACCTTTGCCAATTATTTTCCTTTTTTCTTCCGGATCGGTTTTACCTGCCAGTCTTGTATAAAAATGTTCCCTAGCATCAATCCCCTTTACATTTAACCCCAGTTTATCATACATTTCCAGCACCTGTTCAAATTCACCTTTGCGCAATACACCATTGTCTACAAAAATGCCAAACAAATTATCACCGCATGCCTGGTGTATCAGCGTGGCAGCCACTGTGCTGTCTACCCCGCCGCTCAACGCCATAATCACTCTTTTGTTGCCGATTTTGTTTTTCAGCTCTGCCACTGTATCACTAATGAAATGCGCCGGAGTCCAGTCCTGTGAGCAATTGCAAATACTTACCAGGAAATTTTTAATGATGGTTTTTCCTTCCGTAGAGTGGTAAACTTCCGGATGAAATTGCAGGCCGTATAATGGAAATGGATGTTGACCGGTACGCTTAAACGCTGCAATGGGTATGCTTTCCGTGGTACCCAGTATTTCAAAACCAGCGGGTAATTCTTTAATGGTGTCACTATGGCTCATCCATACCTGCGAGTGGGGTGATACATCGTTTAATAAAACATCCTCTTTTATCTTTTCCAGTTTGGCCCTTCCGTATTCCCTTTTTTCACTTTTATCTACCCTGCCACCCAGTAATTTAGCGGTTAATTGTGCACCATAACAAACACCTAATACCGGGATCTTTTCTGAGATAGCTTTAATATCTATTGAAGGAGCGTTTTCTTCATTTACTGAAAAAGGCGATCCGGAGAGGATGATGCCCTTTAAATCCGGGCTAAAAACGATGTCTTTCTGGAATGGCGTTATTTCGCAAAATACATTGGCTTCTCTTACGGCCCTTGCAATTAATTGTGTGTACTGAGATCCAAAATCAAGGATGAGAATTTTTTCCGTCATAATGCTGCGAAGGTAAATAATACCTGTCAAAACCCCATTTCCCGCCAAAATGAATCTTTATACCTGTCAAAAAACGCATCATTCAGATAGACAAGGGAGCTCGCAGTCTGCCCAAACTAAGTATATCAGTAGGTTAATACGCCAGAAACCTTTTGATCATGGAGCGGTTTTTTATTTTACCAAAGGTTTGCACAGGTTGTTTTAATTATAAATCTTTACACAAAACTTTTAACCATGAAATATTTATTATGTATCTTATTTGCAGTGTCAATCCTTAGTTCCTGCAACCAACGGAGGGGCAGTGGCAATATTATTAGAGAGAAAAGACAAACTGGCAATTTTACAGAAATTTCTGTGAGTGGGGCATTTACTGTGGAAGTTAAAACCGGCGCGGTAACCGAAGTGGAGGTGGAGTCAGACGATAATGTGATCCGTTTTATTGAGACGAAGGTAAGCGGCAACACATTAAAGATCCGGACAAAAAACGGAAATGGTTTTAACGATGCCCATTTTAAAGTATATATTACCGCACCAGAAATAAATAAAATCAAATCCTCAGGCGCTTCTAATATAAAGGTCACTGATCAATTGAAAAGCAACAGGAAAATTTCCCTGGATGTATCTGGTGCTGCGGGGATTGACGCTTCAGTAGATGCACCCGAAATATATGCGGAAGTGAGCGGTGCAGGAAATATCGAATTATCGGGCAGAACAAGGGATTATAAAGCCAAAGTAAGCGGAAGTGGAACGATTAAGTCCGGTAATTTACAGAGTGAGAATACAACGGTAGACGTTTCTGGTGCCGGAACGGCGAGGGTGCATGCCAGTGTAAGGCTCAATGCAAAAGCGAGTGGTGCAGGAAATATTCACTATAAAGGCGGCGCCACTGTGGAACAGAAAATAAGTGGTGCAGGAAGTATAAAAAATGAAAATTAATGGATTCAATAATTGACATTGAATAATTGAAAATTGATTCTGTTGATATTTCCCTTTTTCATTACATCGACACATCGGTCAGTATTGACAAATTAGTATTATTACTATCTTATTTAGATTTAGTTCATTTATATTTTTTGCTAGGTACAATCAGTTTACCTCTCTCCAGGTGTCAAGCTGACAGCAAAGCATCTTTGGTATTTTGTTTGCTGAGTACAAAAAAAAAGATTTATGCAAAAAGGAAACATTCGGGTACAAACGGAAAATATTTTTCCGATCATAAAGAAATTCTTATACAGCGAACACGACATTTTTGTAAGAGAGCTGGTTAGTAATGCGGTGGATGCTACCCAAAAATTAAAGACCTTGTCGTCTTTGGGTGAAGCAAAAGGCGAAATCGGCGAAATTGGTATAGAAATTAAGATTGATAAGGAAAAAAAGACAGTTACCATTTCTGATAAAGGAATTGGAATGATGGAAGACGAAGTGGACAAGTACCTCAACCAGGTAGCATTTAGCGGAGCGGAAGAGTTTTTAGATAAGTATAAAGGCCAGAATGAAAACAATATCATTGGTCACTTTGGATTGGGATTTTATTCTTCCTTTATGGTAAGTGAAAAGGTAGAAGTGATTACCAAATCATTTAAAGAAGATACCAAAGCAGTAAGATGGGAGTGCGATGGCAGTCCGGAGTTTACTTTGGAAGATGCAGATAAGGCTGATAGGGGTACGGATATAGTTTTGCACCTGAATGAAGAAAGCCTGGAGTTTTTAGAGCCGGAAAGGATCAAAAGCATCCTTGATAAGTTTTGCCGTTTTTTACCGGTTCCCATTATGTTTGATGGCAAACAGATCAATAACCCCGAGCCGGCCTGGACAAAGAAACCGGCTGACCTGACTACTGAAGATTACCAGAATTTTTACAAAGAATTATATCCCTTTAATGAAGCCCCTTTGTTCTGGATTCATTTAAATGTGGATTACCCTTTTAGCCTGACCGGTATTTTGTATTTTCCAAAAATTAAGCAATCCTACGAAATACAGAAAGATAAAATTCAATTGTACAGCAACCAGGTATTTGTAACGGATGAAGTAAAGGATATTGTTCCTGAGTTCCTGATGTTATTACAGGGCGTTATTGATTCGCCGGATATCCCATTAAATGTTAGCCGTAGTTACCTGCAGGGCGACCCCAATGTGCGTAAGATCAACTCGCATATCACCAAAAAAGTTGCGGACAAACTGGAAGAGATATTTAAAAACGATCGTACGGCCTTTGAAGAAAAGTGGGAGAGCCTTGGTTTGTTTGTGAAATACGGTATGATGACGGATGACAAATTCCTGGAAAAGGCAAATAAATTTTTGATATTGCAGGATACCGAAGGTAAATTTTATACCATTGAGGAATACAGGCTGGCTACCGAAGTGTTGCAAAAGAATAAAGATGGCAAACAGGTTATTTTGTATACAACTGATCCCGTGCAGCAGGATGCTTTTATTCAGCAGGCCATTGCAAAAAGCTATGTGGTATTAAAAATGGAAACCATCATTGACAATGGGTTTGTTAACCAGATGGAAATGAAATGGGAGAACGTTCAGTTTGTAAGGGTTGACAGTGACATCGCGGACAACCTGATTGACAAACAGGAAGCATCAGAAAGCGTGTTGAGTAAAGATGAAGAGGCAAAATTGAAAGAGTTGTTTGGGATGAAAATACCAGAATTAAATGTAACCGTTGATGTGAAAGGCTTAAGCACAGAAGCACCACCGGTAGTAGCCACCCGTCCCGAGTTTATGCGTCGCATGAAAGACATGGCTGCAATGCAGGGCGGCATGGGTGCGTTTTATGCCAAGATGCCTGATGAAGTAACATTAACTGTAAACGGTAACCACCCGGTTTATAAAAATATACTCGCCGAGCCCGAAAAGGAAAAGCAGGAAAAAATTGTACACAACCTGGCTGATTTGGCTTTATTGTCGCAGGGATTATTAAAGGGGAATACGCTTACTAATTTTATAAACAGGAGTGTGGAGTTGATGAGCTAGAAATGATTTTTGATGTCTGATCCGATAGCTATCGGATTTTTGATGTCTGATTTTATTTGACAACTCGGTACTAAAATAATTTCAATTGTAGTAAAAGGATTGCCTGGAAAGGTGATCCTTTTTTTGCAGTTAAAGTTTCCAGCCAAAGCATACATCAATTTGCAATCTACCGAGGTGATTTCATAGCCATCCGAAGACATGTATTGGGTACTGACCAATTCTATCTGTACAACCGCCTTTAGTGCAACGTACTTTAGTAAAGAGGTTTTGCCCCGATAGGGACATCGTGTTTATAGTAATATTAATTAATGAATGCATTCGGCTCCGAAGGTGCCTCATAAACTACGTGGCACCTATGGAGCCAGAGTCTAAAATGGTGTTGATTAACTATAAACACGAAGCTCTCACGGAGCTTAACTAAATGACATTTTCCATTAGGGAATTGGGCTGATCTGTAATATTACTGCCTCCATATATTTCATCCGGCAGGCGTAATAAATTTCCTTAAATCCTATTTGAAGCAGTTCTTTTTTGTAAAGTGGGTTCAGGTAAACGATATAAATAGTGCGGGGATTTTTCGTATAGCTTTTCCTGATATTTTGTGCCACTGTTTTCATGATAAACAGGTCAAACGGGTTAAAGAAAAAGATACAATCTGCGTCAGTTGGTATCTCGACTGTAGCTGCGTCTTTATTGATGACGGTAGCTAGCAGCGCAGGGAATCTTCTTTTTGTAAGTTGCAGGTTCTGTGTAGCGGTGGTGCAAAACCCCGTTGAAAAATCAATGCCGGTTACTTTCTTAAATCCATGGTTGGCAGCCACACACAATACCCTTCCCTTTCCGCAACCGATATCTATAAAATGGTTTCGCTCATTTCCGGGTAGCCTGGTAAAAACATCTTCCAGCAACAAATAGCTTGCGGGCATGTATACGGTTGCGTGAGAAATATCAACACCTGATGCTGCTGTTTTTTTTAATTCATCCGACCCGGTGGTATGGATGCCGTATTTTTTCTCGCCCTTTATTTCGTGAAATAAAATGTGGAAAGCAATCCTCCAGTTCCAGTTGATACCCAGGTAAAAAAAGTATTGTATGAATGGGAAAAATTTCAATTATGAAGTGGTTAAAACTTCGGGTGAGATGGGGGAAGATAATCTTATATCAATTACTTTTAGTTGCAGGTTCGTTTCTCCGTTCCATTCATTTTCATCGATGGTAAATACGATATCCAGCGGTTTTTTCTTTTCCAGTAAATGAAATTTGTCGGCCATATTAAACCCAATTCCGGTAAATGTTTTTTCATTTTGTTTCACCACAAAACGGAGATGCAATTCTTTTACAATTTTAGAATAACCGGTATCCATTACCTGGGTAGCTACAAAAACAGGCCGCATATTTTCGGGGCCAAAAGGTTCCATCTGGCAAATTATTTTGTACAGTGAATTAGTAATTCCGGGCAAGGCAATTTCACTGTCAATTACTATTTCAGGTATCAACAAATGATCTGGAATGGTTGCAGCAACTTCCTCTTCAAACCTGTTTGAAAAAGCGTCTACTTTTTCCGGTAACATTGATAAACCTGCGGCTGCAAAATGCCCGCCATATCCTAACAAATATTCCCGACAGGCATGCACTGCTTCATACAGGTTAAATCCAACCACACTTCTGGCACTACCAGATACAATGTCGCCACTGCGGGTAAGTACAATGGTAGGCCGGTAATATTTTTCTGTGAGGCGGCTGGCTACAATTCCAACCACCCCTTTGTGCCAATGCTCTTTGTACACCACCGTTGATTTTCTGTTGATCATCACCGCATCATTCTCAATCAATGCCAAAGCTTCTTCTGTGATGCTGCTGTCTGCGTCCTTTCTGTCTTTGTTATCAGTGTGCAACATCTCCGCAAACTCCAGCGCTTTTACAGCATCTTTTTCGATAAATAACTGTACTGCTTTTTTTGCATCATCCATTCGCCCTGCAGCGTTTACCCTTGGTGCAATTACAAAAACCACGTTGTTAATATTCAATTGCTTTTGAATACCACCCAATTTTATCAATGCCCTTATGCCGGCACCTGGATTGGTATTAATTTGTTGTAAACCATGATAAGCCAGTATCCTGTTTTCACCGGTCATGGGAACAATATCAGCGGCAATGGCAGTGGCGACAAGTTCGAGATAGCAAAAATAATATTCCTCATGTATGCTAAACCGCTGAGCCATTGCGGTGATTAATTTAAACCCAACACCACAACCGCACAATTCCTTATAAGGGTAATTACAATCCTTTTGTTTCGGATTAAGAATTGCGATAGCATCCGGTAATTCATGATCAGGAAGGTGATGGTCGCATACGATAAAATCAATGCCAACTGAACTGGCATATCGGATTAATTCTACCGACTTAATACCACAGTCTAATGAAATGACTAATTTGAAATTATTTTCAGCGGCGTACTCAATGCCGGCCTTGCTTACTCCGTACCCCTCTCTGTACCGGTGCGGTATATAAAATTCCACCAAATTTTCATCGTAAATTTTGCAAAGAAACTGGTACATGCAGGCAACAGAAGTAGTACCATCCACATCATAGTCACCATAAACCAATATCTTTTCGCCGTTCTCAATTGCCTGGGTAATCCTGTCAACGGCCTTTTCCATATCCCGCATTAAAAAAGGATCATGAAGTTGGGATAGCTCCGGGCGGAAGAATGCTTTGGCCTTTGTGTAATCGTCAATTCCCCGCTGAACCAGTATTTTACAAATCGTATGATTAATTTTTAGCGAATCCTGTAGTACGGATGTCCGAGCAGTTTCGGCTGATAATATGTTCCAGCGTTTATTCATCTAAAAAAATTATTGCCTGTTCAATGGTTTAGTTAAGTAAAGCTCCAACGGAGGCGATTTGAGAGGAGTAAGATAAACAAATAAAATGCTTGTTTCAGGAAAATGGATGATGATTTTATGTTCGTTTAACTATGCCGGTTTAGTATTTCCGGTCAGTAGTATACCTCACCAGTTGTTCCAGTGCGTTTCTTACTTCATTGCCTGGAAATTCATGTAGGATGGATAGGGCCTCATTTCGGTATAGCGTCATTTTTTCGGCTGCATAAGTGATGCCACCAGCCTCGATAACTTTGTCTATCACCAGTTTAACTTTTGCGGGATCTTTATTTTCATTTTTTATAATGTAAATTAGTTTCCTCCGGGTAGCCGCATCAATTGTATTGAGCGTATAAATGAGTGGGAGCGTTAGTTTTTTTTCCTTGATATCATTGCCGGTTGGTTTCCCTATATCTTCTTTTCCATAATCAAAAAGATCATCCTTTATCTGGAAAGCAATACCAACTTTTTCTCCAAATAATTTCATTTTTTCGGTTATCCCCTTGTCCTGGCTCGTACTCCAGGCCCCCACCGCACAGGCCGAAGAAAGCAAAGACGCAGTTTTGTTGCGAATAATTTCGAAATAAATGTCTTCCCTTAAATTAAGATTGCGGGCTTTTTCAATTTGCATTAACTCACCTTCACTCATTTGCTTTACCGCTTCTGATAAAATACGCAGATGTTCAAAATCATTGTTGGTAGTGGACAATAATAAGCCCTTTGACAGCAGATAATCTCCTACCAGCACTGCAATTTTGTTTTTCCAGATTGCATTAATAGAAAAAAAACCTCTTCTCTCAAGGGATTCATCTACCACATCATCATGAACCAATGTAGCTGTATGTAATATTTCAACAAGAGCCGCGGCCCGATAAGTACTTTCGTTTATGGGTGCCTGTAACTTTGCACTTAGGAAAACAAACATCGGCCTCAATTGCTTTCCCTTTCGTTTAATGATGTATTTCATTATCCGGTCAAGCAGCGGGGTTTGGCTCTTTACGGAGTCTGTAAACTTTTTTTCAAAAGTCTTTAATTCTTCACCAATAATTTTATTTACAAAATCCATCAGCAAAAAAAAGAAATATAACGCAGTATACAACGGCTGCAAAGTAATTATTTTATAAAGTGGATTTTTGAAGTGCAAACTTTGCTTGGTATAATATAAAAAAAGGCAGCTATTCGATATCATAACTGCTCATTAAATCACCGTAATCATGTTTGTTATAAGCAGTTATAACCTAAATTAAACGTAAAAAAGTTGGTTTTTAATTACCAATTGATAATTTTGTAGATATTAACTCTTAAAATTCAACAATCTAATCATCAACTTACCATGACTAACAAAAAGTACAAATTAATATTAGGGTTGTTCACCCTAGTGACCGCTTCTGCGTTTGCCCAGACGGGTGGAACTTATAGTGTGTTCGACTCGTCAGTAATATCCGCCAAGAAGATGCCGCAGCAGAATGAGTTTTGGAACAATAATTATAATTTCCCTGCAAAACCGCGTAATATGTTGGAAGTAGGGGCTTCTATTGGATCGATCGCTATTGGCGGTGATGTTGCTGCCAGAATACCAAGTTTAGGATTTGAAGTACATGCAAGAAAAGCACTCGGCTATGTATTTGCATTGAGAATGCAATATGTGAATGGAAATGCAAAAGGGTTGAATTGGAAAGCTTCCAGAAATTATGGTAAAAACTCAGCCTGGTTGGCAAATACCAATCCAGGAGTACCCGGTAATTTGCCTGCTGGTAAGGGCTACACGCCAATTGTTAACCCGGTTTTCTACAATTACAAAACCAATATACAGGATTTATCTCTTCAAGGTATTATAACCCTGAACAATATACGCTTTCACAAACAAAAGAATGGCATTGCGCTTTATATGGGTGCTGGTTTAGGCTTCACCTGGTATGATACAAAAGTGAATGCGTTGGATGCAGGTAATAACAATTACGCATCGCTTTTTCAAAGCCAGGTTAGTGCATCAGGTGTTTACAATAACAGGAAAGATGTGTTGAAGGCTTTAAAGGATAGAATGGATAAAACTTATGAAACACAGGCGGAAAATGCTGGTGCAGGCAGGGCGAAAATAGGTAGCCACACATTCAGGCCATCAGGCACGGCATTAGCTGGTATATCATTTAAGTTAAGCAGAAGAATTAATCTTGCGCTGGAAGATCGTCAAACCTTTGTGAAGGATGACTTATTGGATGGACAACAATGGCAGGAAGCAGCTTCAGGAGATGCTGCTCAAACCCGTGATTTTGATTCATACAACTTCTTATCATTAGGCGTTAATTTTAACCTTGGTGGAAAATCTGTTGAGCCATTGTGGTGGGTAAATCCATTGGATTATGCTTACAGCGAGTTAAACAATCCAAAGCATATGAAATTACCAAAACCAGTATTTGATGATACGGACGGTGATGGTGTAACTGACCAGTTGGATAGGGAGCCAAACACACCATCAGGTTGCCCTGTTGATTCTCACGGAGTAACGAAAGATACAGATGGCGATGGTGTTCCGGATTGTAAGGATAAACAATTAATTACGCCAACAGAATGTCAGCCGGTTGATGCTGATGGAGTTGGTAAGTGCCCTGAACCAGCTTGCTGCACTGAATTAAAAACGCTAATTGCGCAAGGTACTGGTCCAAAGACTGAATGTCCAACTGACTACCCTAGTCTTTCAATGAAAGGCATTAGTTTAAGTAGAGATGTAAAAGCAATGTGTGCAACGGTTGCATCAAAATTGAAAGAAAACCCTGCCTGCTCTATTACTATCTATGCTTATCCCGGGGCTTCAAAAGCGCAACAATCTTTGGCTGATAAGAAATTAGAAGCTGTTAAGAATTACCTTATAGAAACATTGGGCGTAAGTAACGATAGAATTAATACCGATAAAAATATCGGCGGTGGCGATGCAAATACAATTGACATAAAATCAAATTAAGGGTTAATTCTATTTTAATAGTAAACCTCCCGGATTTTCGGGAGGTTTTTTTTAATGTTTATAGTTTTGATTGATCGCAACATTAATTGGTGAAAAAGCTAAATGACAATGATTTCCAATTTAGATATCATGCGAAAGTGGGAAGGATGAATATTGTGATATGTAAATGAAATGAAGCAGGTAGTAATTAAAATATAATTGATTATTTCTGAAAATCTTAACGATCATGATTTTGCAAACTGATAATTTGAAGAGATATTTGAATGAAAATCACTAATTTTGCCATCTTCTATGAGATTTTTAAGGATATCAGTAATAGCAATCACAGTTTTCTTTGCCCTTTCGTCCTGCAACAAGTATAGCAAGATCATGAAAAGCAAGGATGTTGCCTATAAGTTAGTTATGGCGGATAAATTTTTTGCAGAAAAAAAGTATCGGCAGGCACAAACCTTATATGAAGAACTTTACCCGGTTTTTAAGGGAACAGACAAGTTTGAAGATCTTTATTATAAAGATGCGTTTTGTTTCTATTATTTAAAAAATTACCAGGACGCTGAGAATTTTTTTAAAGAGTTTTTAGAAGTATTCCCTAATAGCAGTAAGGCTGAGGAGGTTGATTTCATGCATGCATTGTGTTTTTACAAACAGGTTCCTAAGGTTGATTTAGATCAAACGAATACCGCTAAATCTATTGGTGTGATGCAGTCTTTTATAAACACCCATCCTGGTTCTTCCAGGATTGCTGAAGCTACCGCAATTATAGATAAAAGCAGGGAAAGGCTTGAAATTAAAGAATTGAGAGCAGCAGATCTTTATTTTAAAGTAGGACAATACAGGGCTGCTGCCATTGCTTATGGAAGTGTGCTTAATAATTATCCCGAATCAAAATCAGGGGACACCTATAAATTGAACATAGTAAAATCGTATTATAGGTTTGCGAAATTAAGTATTCAGGAAAAGCAAACGGAACGTTATGAGAAAGTAATCAGTGAATACCAGGATTTTGCGGATCGTTTTCCAGAAAGTGCATTGTTACCGGAAGCAAAGGAACTAAGTAATACAAGTCAAAACAACATTAAAGAAATACAATATGAGCAAATTAAGACGACAACTAAGCTCTAGTACGAGCAATGTGGTAGAGCCAAAAAATCTGTTTGATTTAAAAGAGAAAACAGGCAATTTGTATGAATCTATCGCCATCATTGCAAAGAGAGCTAACCAGATTAATATTACTATCAAGGAGGAGTTGCATAATAAACTGGAAGAGTTTGCCAGTCATACAGATAGCCTGGAAGAAATACATGAAAATAAAGAGCAAATAGAAATTTCGAAAGCTTACGAGCGTATGCCGAATCCTTCGTTGCTTGCATCACAGGAATTTATGGAAGATAAGATTTACTTCCGTAAAAATGAAGAAGATCTATTTAGTTAGTCTTTAGCGAATAATTAGCAATATTTCTGGTAAGAAGTTATATTTTTAACGACGGTATCATCCGTCGTTTTTTATGTTTAAAGGGAAAAAAATATTATTGGGGATAACCGGTAGTATTGCTGCGTATAAAGCTGCTGTACTGGTACGGTTATTAGTAAAATCAGGAGCTGAGGTAAAAGTTATCATGACTTCTTCAGCTAAAGATTTTATTTCACCTTTAACCTTTTCCACGCTTTCAAAAAATCCTGTTCTAACAGATCTTGCCAATAATGACTCCTGGGCAAATCATGTAATGTTGGGCAGATGGGCTGATGTAATGTTAGTAGCCCCCCTTAGTTGTAATACACTTGCGAAAATGGCGACCGGCATATGTGATAACCTGTTAATGGCAGTATATCTCTCTGCTACCTGTAAGGTGGTAGTAGCTCCGGCAATGGACGAAGATATGTGGCTTCATACTGCTACTAAGAATAATCTTCAAAAGATAGCTTCCTACGGAAATTATATCATACCAGTAGAATCCGGTGAATTAGCGAGTGGATTATCCGGGGAAGGCAGAATGGCAGAACCCGATAAAATTGTAGATTGGCTGAATGAATTTCTTTCAACTGATCAGCTATTAAAGGGTAAGCGTGCAATGGTAACCGCCGGGCCTACTTATGAACAGATAGATCCGGTGCGGTTTATTGGTAACCACTCATCCGGCAAGATGGGCATTGCAATTGCAAAGGAATTACAAAATCGGGGTGCAGAGGTTACTTTAATAATTGGCCCAGCTACTTTGGAAATGCCTGCGCAAATAACTATAACCAGGGTAAAAACTGCATCCGAAATGTTTGACGCCTGCGTTGCTATATACGATTCGATGGATATTGCTGTTATGAGTGCAGCAGTTGCGGATTATACCCCGGTCTACACGGAAAAGGAGAAAATAAAAAAGACAGGCGAGGTTATTACAATCGAGTTAACAAAAACAAAAGACATTCTAAAGCATCTGGGAAAAATAAAAAAACCTCACCAGTTACTCGTAGGTTTTGCATTGGAAACCAGTAATGAAGAAGAGTACGCTAAAAAGAAATTGATTGAGAAAAATGCAGATATGATTGTCCTGAATTCTCTAAATGACAAAGGAGCCGGTTTTGGATATGACACAAACAAGATAACTATTATAGATAAGGAAGGGATGCCGCACTATTTTGAAACCAAGTCAAAAGAAGCAGTGGCTAAAGATATTGTAAACACTATTATTCGAATGTAATATGCATATTATTGCCAGGTTTATATTTTTATTCCTTTTAACAATGGCCACAAATTTTGTGTGTGCCCAGGAATTAAATGCAAGGGTAACGGTTAACAGTAGCAGGATAGGAACTACGGTAAACAAGAATGTTTTTCAAACCTTGCAAACGGCTTTGAATACATTTTTGAATAATCGCAAATGGACAAAGGATATTTTTTTAGGTAACGAAAAAATTGACTGTAGTTTTTTTTTAAACCTGCAGCCAACCAATGAGGTCAACGTTTATTCTGCCTCGCTTACCATACAGGCTGCCCGCCCTGTTTTTAATACGTCTTACGTATCTCCGCTTATTAATTTCCAGGATGAGGATGTTATTTTTAAGTACATAGAATTTCAGCAGTTGGAATTTAACGAAAACCGGGTTGCGGGAACAGATGCACTCTTGTCGAACCTTACCGCCATATTTGCGTATTATGCCAATGTTATTTTAGCATTCGATTACGATGCCTTTTCACAGCGTGGTGGCAATACCTATTTTTTAAAAGCCCAGAATATTGTGAATAATGCCCCTGAAGCAAGAGGTATTGCCGGTTGGAAGGCTTTTGACAGCAAACGCAACCGGTACTGGTTAGTGGAAAATATGATGAACAGCAGGTATTCGATTATGCATGATATCTTCTATTCCTACTATCATTTGGGGCTTGATAAAATGTATGAGGATGAAACAGCAGCAAGAAATGAAATGTTGAATGTATTAAACCTGCTGAGTAATTTTAATGCGGATAATCAAAACACGATGATCAACCAGTTCTTTTTCCAGGGCAAGGCGAATGAATTGATCAAAATTTTTTCAAAGGCGCCACCGCAGGATAAATTGAGAGCGTCTGATTTATTGCAGAAAATGGATATCACCAATGCGACCAGGTACAAAGACGAATTAAAATAATGAAGCAGTTTATTGTAACAATATTGTTCTTTTGCTCGATTGGTTGCAACAATAAAGAGAAGAAAAATTCAGGTATACTTGACCGGGAAAAAATGCAGGCTGTATTGTGGGATATTATTGAAGCCGATGTTTTTACCGAGCAATTTATAAAAAAAGATTCTTTAAAAAATGCGGCAGTTGAAAATGCGCAGTTGCAAAATAAAATTTTTTCGATGCACCAGGTAACAAAAGCTGATTTTTACAAAAGCTACGAATATTATTTGTTACATACCGGCGAGATGCGCATTTTACTCGATAGTATGACTACCAAAGCAGAAAGAAACAGAACAAAAATGTTTGAGCGACATGCCGGCGGAAATAAGTAAGAGACCGGTAAGTCGTATTGAAAACATTGATCAATGCCGGGCTCTCTGCAACTACTTTTTTCTCTTCCTTTTCAAGAAAATTCAGGTATAGATTTTTTACATCTTTTACTAATCTTTGTTTTGAATAATTGTTGATCACTGAATTATATCCAACGGCGCCCATTTTATCACGCAAATCTTTACTATCAATTAACATTTTTACATATTTAACAAATAACTTCACATCATTCGCACCTGTTAAATAACCGTTCTCCCCGTGCTTTATAACATCTTCCACCCCTCCCACATTGGTAGACACTACAGGCTTATATGCTGCCTGAGCTTCAATTAATGAAACGGGTGTTCCTTCGTTATTGGAAGTAAGTACCACAATATCAAGACCAGCTAAAACCTGGTCAATGTCTTTTTCCCAGGAAGTAACAACGATATCTGTATTCGATTTTGGACTGTCTAAAAAATAAGAATAAGTCAGGCCCAGTTCCGCGGATTTTTTTTCTATCAAAGGCAGTGATTCCCCATCCCCAATAATGGCAAATCTTACATTTTTACCTGATTGCTTCTTGATTTGCGCAGCCACTTCCAAAAACATTCCATGATTTTTTATTGGAACAATCCTTCCGATTATGCCAACGATGATTTCGTTTTTATCAAAGCCATACTTCTCCCTGAACATGTTCCGTTTCATATCCTGGTCAATAGAATATTTTTCAAGATTAAATCCCAGGGGAACTGTGAAAACTTTTGCTGATGGAGCTATTTTATATTTTTCTACTAATTCCTTATTTTGTAAATCACTGATAGCAATAATCAGGTTTGTCCTTTTTGCAAGAAACCGTTCAACCAACACAATCAGGAATGAAAAAAATTTATTGAAATAGGAATGAAACACATGTCCATGAAAAGTATGAACAATTAATTTTACATCACAGGACCAGGCCGCCAATCTTCCAATAGCTCCTGATTTGGATGCATGTGTATGAACAATATCTGGCTTGAACTCTTTAATGATTTTCCTGATTTTAAAAAAAGCTTTGATGTCGTTGAAGGGCAGGAGGCTCCTCCTCATTTCATCTATTCCAATTGGGTTAACGCCCATTTGCTGGGCAATATACCCGGCATCTTTTTCCTGGGGATCCTTTTTTCCCACAATTAGTTTGGTTTCAAACTCGGGATTAAGGTAAGTAGATAAAAGCGAAACGTTGATTGAAGGGCCACCAACGATAAGCCGGTTATGGATTCTAAGTATTTTGTACATAGGATGGCGTAAATATTAATAATGAATGAGAATATTTACTTGCCGCCTTTTTTCATATAGGATATTGGTAGTTCTAATTGAATCAAAGCTTTAAGTACAGCCTTTTATAAAACGAATGTGAAATCGTTTTATTGTTTGAGTCATCTTTAAAAAAATTGCCAATTATTCTGTAGATGGTTCGGTTACATTGATTTAAAATGCACCCATTGCTTTTCAATATTCTTACACATCATTATTTGCTGTATATTGCTGTACTTATTTTTTGCACAAACGATTGAAAAATTTATGAATAAAGTTTTTAGTAATGCGGATGAATCAATAGCTGATATTCAAAGCGGCGCTGTGCTGATGTTGGGAGGATTTGGTTTATGTGGGATACCTGAAAATTGTATTGCCGCATTGGTAAGGAAGGGCGTAACACAGCTTACCTGTATTTCAAATAATGCAGGCATAGATAATTTTGGGATCGGATTGATGCTGCAAAATAAGCAGGTAAGTAAAATGATAGCATCCTACGTTGGTGAGAATGCCGAGTTTGAACGACAATTATTGAGTGGTGAATTAGAAGTAGAATTAATTCCCCAGGGAACATTGGCCACCCGTTGTATGGCTACGGGATATGGCATGCCAGCTATTTTTACCCCTGCCGGTGTAGGTACCGAAGTTGCCCTAGGGAAGGAGCAAAGGGTTTTCAACAACAAATCTTATTTGCTTGAAATGGCTTTTGAATCGGATTTTGCGCTTGTTAAAGCATGGAAGGGTGATACGGATGGCAATCTGGTTTACCGGGAAACCGCCCGGAACTTTAACCCGCTAATGGCCATGGCTGGCAAAATTACTATTGCAGAGGTAGAGGAATTGGTATCGGCAGGAAGCCTTGATCCGGATCACATCCATACCCCGGGCATTTATGTACACCGCATATTTGAGGGAACGAATTATGAGAAAAGAATAGAGCAGAGAACCGTTAGAAAATTAGCTGATTAGCTAATTAGATAATGTGCTAATTTAACCAGTTTATGTAACTCTGAAATTAGCGGATTAGTTAAGAAACAAATTATTTGACTGTTTCAATAACTATACTTCAGTAAATTCCTGGTGTGTTTCTCATTAGCACATTATCAAATTATCACATTATTTTGTATGCTTAACAAAAACCAAATAGCGCAGCGCCTTGCAAGGGAACTAAAAGATGGGTATTATGTAAATCTGGGTATTGGGATACCTACGCTGGTTGCCAATTATATTCCGGCAGGTTTAAAGGTAGTGCTGCAAAGTGAAAATGGTTTATTGGGTATGGGGCCGTTCCCTTTTGAAGGGGAAGAAGATCCGGATTTGATTAATGCAGGCAAACAAACCATTACCACCGTACCGGGTTCTGCATTTTTTGACAGTGCCATGAGCTTTGGAATGATCAGGGCGGGTAAAGTAGATCTTACTATCCTGGGTGCCATGGAAGTAAGTGAAAAAGGGGATATCGCTAATTGGAAAATTCCGGGTAAAATGGTAAAGGGAATGGGCGGTGCCATGGACCTGGTAGCCAGTGCAAGAAATATTATTGTCGCCATGATGCATACCAACCCAAAAGGAGAGTCGAAACTATTACCAGCCTGTATGCTTCCGCTTACTGGTGTTGGTTGCGTAAGAAAAGTAGTAACCGAGTTAGCTGTGTTGGATATTACCGCCGCCGGGTTTAAATTGTTGGAAAGGGCACCCGGTGTGAGTGTTGAGGAGATCATAGCAAAAACAGCAGGGAAATTAATTGTGGAGGGTGAAATACCCGAAATGGTATTATAAAAAAATCCCCCGATACCCCGACATGTCTTGGTATTCGAGGGGATCGTTTAGTGGCTAACAATCGAACTATATTATACTACCGGCGCCGCAGCTAATATTGCTTTACTAACGCCTCCGGCATATTTTTCAAAATTGCTTACAAATAACATGGCAAGTTCCTTCGCCTTTTGATCATATAGGTCTTTAGCGGACCAGGTGTTTCGCGGATTTAAAATTTCAGATGGCACTCCTTCACAATTGGCAGGCATTGCAATACCAAAAACGGGATGTTTTTCAAATACTTCGTTTTCTAATTTACCCTCAAGTGCCGCGGTAATCATAGCCCTTGTATAATCCAGTTTTATTCTTTTTCCAGTTCCATAAGGGCCGCCACTCCATCCTGTATTGATCATCCATACATTTACATTTTCGGCAATCATTTTTTTTCCTAACATTTCTGCGTATTGCCCGGGATGCAGTGGCATAAAGGGTGCACCAAAACATGCGCTGAAAGTAGCTTTCGGTTCGGTTACGCCAGTTTCGGTACCAGCCACTTTTGCCGTATATCCACTAATGAACTGGTACATTGCCTGGCCTGATGTAAGTTTACTAATGGGCGGTAAAATGCCATAGGCATCGCAGGTGAGGAAGAATATATTTTTGGGTATTTTTCCAATGGAAGGTTCCAATGCATTGCTGATAAAATGCAGGGGATAACTTACCCTCGTGTTTTCTGTGATGCTATTATCTGAAAAGTCAATCTGGTTAGTTCCTTCAAAAAATTCTACATTCTCTACAAGGGCACCCGGTTTAATTGCCTGGTAAATTTCTGGTTCTTTTACCTCACTTAAATCAATGGTTTTTGCATAGCAGCCACCCTCAAAATTAAAGACCGTTTTTCCGGTCCAGCCATGTTCATCATCTCCAATTAAGTAACGTTTTGGATCTGCACTCAGGGTGGTTTTGCCGGTACCACTTAAACCAAAAAAAATGGCAGTATCACCTGCTATACCCATGTTGGCGGAACAATGCATACTCAATACTCCATTATTGTGGGGAAGTATATAATTAAGAATTGAAAAAACACTTTTCTTCATTTCACCCGTGTAGCCGGTTCCTCCTATTAAAATGGTTTTTTTTGTAAAACTGATAATGGCAAAATTATGCTGACGGGTTCCATCCAGCAATGGATCAGCTTTAAAGCCCGGTACCTGTATTACGTACCATTCTGGTGTAAAGTCGTCCAACTCTTCTTCCCCGGGCCTTAGAAACATATTGTGTGCAAATAGGTTACTCCATGGATTTTCATTCACGATCCTTATATTCATTCTGAACGTTGGATCTGTACAGGCATAACAATCTCGCACCCAAATTTCTTTATTCTTTAGCCAGGCCATCATTTTACCAATATAGCTGGTCAAAGTATTTTGATTCAATGGGGATATTAAAATCATTCCAGTGTACAGTGTTTTCGGTAAGGATGTCTTTTACTATAAACCTGTCTTTGGGGCTTCTGCCGGTAAACTCTCCGGTATTTACTACAAGGGCTCCGGTATCACTTAGCACACCCTGTCCCCGTTGGAGCGTTTGCTCAGTTAATTCCTCAGGTGATAATTGATAATAAATATCTCCTGTCATTTGAAGTCCTAAATTGATTAGAATATTTTTAGGGATGACAGGCATCATTGGTACTGACATAGTAAGCAATCATTTCGTTAGCAATCGTTATAAAAAGCCGAAGGTAGGGTTTAGATTTTTTATAATTCTTTCCGAAAAGTGATTCAAATTGTAATCTATTTTAGCAAATCGCTTAAACATTTGCAAAATTGCAATCGTTCCCGGTATTTTTGAACAGGATTGAAAAATGCCTGTAAATGATTGAATGGCTTACATATTTTATCTTTTTGTTGTGTTGGCAATACGCATCCAAAACGTTATTTATTTAAAATGTATATTGCAAGTTCTAAAAAAGCTGAATGAAATACCTTCCCTTAAATGCTACATTGTTTGTTCAAAACCGCAAGCGTTTTGTAGATAGAATGGAAAAGCAATCCATTGCAATCTTTAATAGTAATGATGAATTGCCCACCAATGCAGATCAGTTATATCGCTTTAAGCAAAACTCGGAGATGATATGGTTAACCGGTATCGAACAGGAAGACAGTATGTTGATATTGTTTCCGGATAATCCCGATCCCAAATACCGGGAAGTGCTGGTGCTGGTAAGGCCTAATGAATTAAAAGAGAAATGGGATGGGCACAGGTTGAGAAGAGAAGAAGCTACCGCTATTTCAGGAATTAAAACGATTGTATGGCTGGATGGATTAGATGCGGTATTGCAACCCTGGATTCACTGGGCAGATACGATTTATTTAAACAGCAATGAAAATGACCGGAAAGCAAACCTGGTGCCGGTAAGGGATTACCGTTATGCTGAAATGATGAGGCTTCGCTACCCGCTGCATAATTATAAGCGTAGTGCCAGAATATTAAAAGAATTACGTGCCATAAAGTCGCCGCTGGAAGTAGAAGTTATGCAAAAGGCGATTGATATTACTGATATCGCGTTTCGGAGGCTGTTGCAATTTATTAAGCCCGGAGTAATGGAGTACGAAATTGAAGCGGAGATATATCATTCCTTTTTAACACAACGTGCTGCCGGGCCTGCATATAGTTCAATCATCGCCAGTGGTGACAGGGCAAGAACACTGCACTATGTAGAAAACAGCAGGGAATGTATGGATGGTGAATTGATATTAATGGACTTTGGTGCCGAGTATGGTAATTATTGCGCCGATCTTACCAGGACTGTACCGGTAAATGGTAAATTTACGGCCAGGCAAAAAGTTGTTTATAATGCCTGTTTGCATTTGCATCATTATGCCGCTTCTATTTTAAAGCCAGGTATCAGCATTATTGATTATACCGAAAAAATTGGGGATGAGGCCAGTAAAATCTTTCAAAAGATCGGGTTATTGAAAAAAGAAGATATAAAAAACGAGGATCCGGAAAACAGGGCATACAGGAAGTATTTATATCATGGTATTTCACATCATTTAGGTATTGATGTACATGACCTTGGTACAAGAACCGAACCCATCAAAGCTGGAATGGTATTTACCATTGAACCAGGTATCTATATTGAAGAAGAAAAAATGGGTGTTAGGATTGAAAACAATTTTTGGGTTACCAAAAACGGTAACAAAGATTTGATGAAAAATATCCCGATCACAACAGATGATATAGAATCATTGATGAAACGTTAAGAGCCAAAGCATTTAATATTATAAACTCAGATCAGGCTTTCCAAATCAGCAATCAACACTGTTTTTGAAGTCAAAATAATTATGAAACAAATACCCAATATTTTCACCCTGCTCAATCTTTTTTTTGGATGTATAGCAATTGTATTTGCGCTACAAACGGAGAGTATCATCATTTATACCAGCGACGAATTTACCAGCAGTTTTAATATTCCTGAGAAACTGGCATACGCTTCACTCTTTATTTTTGCATCTGCCCTGGTAGATTTTTTAGACGGGTTTGTGGCCCGAATTTTTAAAGTATGTACCGAAATGGGGAAGCAACTGGATTCCCTGGCGGATGTAGTTAGCTTTGGGGTAGCTCCAGGGGTAATATTATACCAGTTATTGCGTATCAGCCTGATAAGGGAAGAAAATGGATTGGATGCTTCTGTCATTTGGTTATTGCCGGCATTCATATTGAGTTGTGCATCAGCATACCGGTTGGCAAAATTTAATATTGATAACACGCAGCATTATGGTTTTAAAGGCGTACCAACACCTGCAGTAGGGTTATTGGTTGCTTCTTTTCCGTTGATGTTACATTATGGAGGCAGTATAGTCAATATCAATCAATGGTTGATAAACAAATGGGTATTGTACAGTTTGATCATTGTATTGAGTTGGCTGATGGTTAGTAATTTACCTATTATGGCATTAAAATTTAAGGATTATAGTGTAAAAAATAACCTACCCAAAATTATATTGCTGGCAATAGCCATATTAGCAATCCCTTTTTTAAAATGGCTGGCCATTCCTGTACTTTTCATTGCCTACATTATTTTATCTTTGCTCCTCAAAAATAAACCTACAATATGATCTTCACTGCACAGGTAAAAGTAATGCCCCTAAAAGAATTGTTAGATCCTCAAGGCAAAGCCGTATTAGGCGGGTTTCAAAATTTAGGTTTAAACACAGTACAGGATGTAAGAATAGGCAAAAATATCAGCCTGCAAATAGAAGCGGAAACTGCAACAATGGCAAAGGATATTGCAGAAGAAGCTGCCAGGAAACTACTCGCAAATCCGGTAATGGAAATGTTTGAAATAACCATTAGCTAAAATTAATTAGCTAATTAGCTAATGTGCTAATATGCTAATCCAGGCGCAGTCCCATGTAATTAGCACATTATCAAATTAGCACATTATGCCGTTATTCATTGTTCCCACACCCATCGGTAATTTGGCAGATATAACTTTCCGTGCGATAGAAATATTAAAATCCGTAGACCTGATTTTGGCTGAAGATACCCGTACATCTTCAGTATTACTTCAGCATTACCAGGTTCAGAAACCCATTTCCCCATATCACCAGCACAACGAACACAAGATTATTCATCATTTGACGGAACAATTGCAGGGAGGTAAAACGATCGCTTTACTTACAGATGCAGGAACTCCGGGTATCAGCGATCCCGCATTTTTGCTGGTAAGGGAATGCGTAAAGCATGATATAAAAGTGGAATGTCTACCCGGTGCTACTGCTTTTGTGCCTGCCCTTGTAAACAGCGGTTTACCGATGAACAGCTTTTGCTTTGAAGGTTTCCTCCCATTAAAAAAGGGGCGGCAGACATTTTTAAGAAAAATGGCGGAGGAAGAAAGGACTATGGTTTTTTATGAAAGCCCGATGCGGCTTGTAAAGAGCCTGAATGATTTCATAACATATTTCGGCGCCGAAAGGCAATGCTGCGTAAGCCGGGAACTCACTAAAAAATTTGAAGAAAATAAAAGGGGGAGTTTGCAGGCAGTACATGATTATTTTAATACGAAACCTGTAAAAGGTGAGATTGTAATTGTGGTTCAGGGTAAAAGTAAATAGTGGGGATTTAAAATATTAGTATCATTTGTTACAAATAAAAATCAAAGCCATTGGGATCTTCAACAAAGCGCTGAATGTTTGTGCAGGCATTTTTATTGAGAAGTCGGGCACGATTGGCTTGTCATTATCAGGCATTATTCAGATTGTTTAAAAGTGCACAGGAATATAGTTCTCATCTATCAGGAGATATTTAAAATGGGCATGTCAACCGGCACATTCTTCATGCCACGACCCCATTTGTCAATTTACGGGCTATGATCATTTGCTGAATTCGTTTCCACAACTAACTTAATTTTTTTTTAAATTGGTTAACCTTGTATTTGAAAGTACCGGGTGGCTTAGTATGTCATATTTTTTGTATAAAATGATTTAAAAACATTATTATCCGACAAAAAATAGTCGGATTTGGTAGAAGCCTTTACCATTAAGGGTTTTAGTCCCTCCATTTTGGAGAGGGGTTGGGGTGAGGTTATACATGCCGGACAAGGGTTTCAAGCATTTAGTCCGACAGCAAATGATTTTAAGATGCTGTATCAATTTTACTTCAATTTTAAGTTGGCAGCATGTAAATATTATTGTATAAATTTTACTCCGTAAGAGAACTCAAATTAATATTCAAAAATTACCACTTTGAGGTATTGACAAAATCAATATTTTGTTTTAACATTGTACCGTATTAGTTGTATTGCATACCACCCTGCAAAGTCCTATAATAACCCCAGTGATATTTTTTTCGGATAATTATGTTTAAAGAAACGCTCCTTTTCCTTAGTGTAATTGTTTTGTCAAAAACACCTGATTTTATTATTTGGTTAAATAGTAAACCTGTTATGATACGTACTGCACTTGAATTTATAAGGAAACAATTGGATACATATATGGTAGAAAGGGAACAGGATGCTGCCAATTACAATACCGATTCTGTAGTGGAAATGCAATCTATTGTATCTCCTGACGGCACCCTTATCGATCCGGATACAAAACATGTTACCATGATGCTTGCAGGATTGGAAGAAGAACGAAGGGAAGGTAAGCGGCCCCTATTTATACCAACAGACGACAAACAGTTTTTTAAGCTTAATCCGCCCGTAGAACTTGATTTATTTATTCTTTTTGTTGCTCATAAAAAGGATTATCGAACCGCCTTGCGAGACTTATCGGATGTGATAAGTTTTTTCCAGGCCAATCCTGTATTTGACCAGCAAAAAAATCCGTCTTTAAACGCTACTGTATTGGAGCCGGATAAAAAGCCCTGGCAACTGATAGAGCGGCTTGTATTTAACTTACATACACTTTCGTTTGAACAGCAAAATAATTTATGGGCTATGCTGGGCTCTAAATATATACCTAGCGTGGTGTATAAAATGAAGATGATTACCGTGTTTGAAACAAGAGGAAAGGATAAAACGCCTCCGATCACCGAAATGAATTTTACAGAGAATTAATAAAACAATAATGAACGACCTTCACATAAAGTACGCTGAATTGCTGACCATTCGTACAGAGCAACCGTTTTATGCCAACAAATTCTGTAAAAATTATTCAACTACACCAACCCCTGATTTTGTATTGATTCCCACAGCCGAGTGTTTGGATACAATGAAACGGCTGGATTATATCTGCCGGAATACCAAAGAAAATGCAGGGCTCATTATTTTTTCGAGGGTACTGGGTAAAAATGCCGCAGGAGACGACCTGCTGCGATTTACACCTCCCATGGGTAGCAAACTCTCGTTTTGGATTTTGCTACAAAACTCATCTGCCATTAATTTCAATCAGTTACCCATATCGATCGACCCTGAAAAAATTTTTTACTTTTCTAACCAGGTTAATGATGCGGGGGCTTTACGACACAACCTTCATCTTACTTCCACCGCCGCAGGGGTAGATGAAACAGCAGATATCGTTTTCATTAGAAAGGCTTCTTATTACTACCGTCATGGAGCCGTGGTGACTGCCTCCACTGCAGTTGTAAAGCATACACTCACAGGCATTGAAGTAGAACCCAAAACAATCGTCAGCCAATCCGCATCTGCGGATTTATATTTCGAACTTTTACCGATGCCACAGGGCCATTGCAAACTTTTTATTAACCATATTGAAGAAGATGCCTTTTATTATATGGGTGCCGGAGCACCACAAAAAGTGTTCGGTGCAATAGAATTGGTGCTGTCTGATTTGTTGGACGCCAACTACCGGGTTGCAGAATCAGACAAATCACTTACCTCAGTCCGGCCAGCTTATGTACTGCATTTTATAAACCGGGCAACACTATGGCGGTATACTTTAGAATTAAAACCAAACAGTCCGCTCTTTATTGAAATGGAAACACTCGCCCCCGCTGACAAAACTGATTATATAAACCGTTTAAACATTCTTACAAATGATGCTGCAATCACCTTTTCCCAAACTTCGGCCAGCCCCGATGGTACGAACTTTCAGTTTGTATCCAATACCGCCGTTGCACTGCAGGAAAAATATTTCTCCTCATCCAGTGTAACCAAAGATACCTTAAGCCTAACGCTCAAGAAATATATTGGCATCCCTGCAGAGGCTGCTGTAAGAACAGATTTGCAATGCCCATCAACCGGTGGTATAAATGCAATCAATAACCCGGATATCTATTCTGATATTTTATTAACAATTTAAACTATTTAAAAAATGGCTGTATTAAAACTTTCCACCCCCGGTGTGTACGTGCAGGAAATTTCCACGCTGCCACCTTCTGTTGCCGAAGTGGAAACGGCAATACCTGCTTTTATCGGTTATACCGAAAAAGCTGACCGCTTTGCGGCAGGTGATTTAAAAAAGATGGCAAACAAAATCTATAACTTTTCTGAATTTGTACAATTTTATGGTGGTGCACCAATAGAAGCAGATGATAGTATTGCTATTGCTGTAAAAGATCATGGCAGCAATAATTATGATGTCACGTTTACCTACGATGCCACCAGGCGTTCAAAATATAACCTTTATCATTCTGTAAAACACTTTTATGCCAATGGAGGCGGTACCTGTTTTATAGTTGCAGTGGATACCTATACCGGGGGCGGAGGAAGTGTGAAAAAAGATGATTTACTGGCTGGGCTTGCGGTAGTAAATGATATCGATGAAGTAACCCTCTTATGTATCCCTGAAACTCCTTCAACCGGTAGTACCGCTGCATATGGCGAAGTGGTAAAGGCAATGATTAAGCAGGCGGCTGATTTAAAGGACCGCTTTGCATTGATTGATCCTTACCAGGTAACCCTTGAAAGTCCGGCATTTCCCAGTGGAGCAATTGATGCGGATGTCCTAATAATGAGAGACGCAACAAGTACAGTTACTGAGAACAGGTATGCGGCCGCCTACTATCCTAATCTTATTACGTCTTTCGAGTTTAATTATGCTTTTGATACTTTAAAAGTAGATGCGTATTCTTTTGATGTGGGTGTAACAGACCAGGCGCTTACCGGTTTACTGTTAAATGATGTAAAGATCGGGGCCGGTTCTATTCTATATACAAAAGTAAAAAATGAACTTGCCAAACAGTATGTTGTGTTGCCACCATCACCGGCAATGGCAGGTATTTACAGCTATGTTGATAGTAACAAAGGTGTATGGAAAGCCCCTGCCAACGAATCAGTGTCTGCAGTGGTAGGGCCCAATGTTTCCATCTCCAACCGGGAGCAGGAAAGTCTTAACATAGATGCGGTTTCCGGTAAATCTATTAATGTAATACGCACCTTCCCGGGCTATGGTACATTGGTATGGGGTGCCCGCACACTAAATGGCAATGATAATGAATGGAGGTATATCAGCGTCCGCCGTTTCTTCAATATGGTGGAAGAGTCAGTAAAAAAATCAAGCCAGTGGGGAGTGTTTGAACCAAACACGATGGGTACCTGGGTAAAAATACAGGCCATGATTGAAAACTTCCTTTTCTTAAAATGGAGAGATGGTGCGCTGGCAGGTGTAAAACCGGAGCAGGCATTTTTTGTAAATGTAGGTTTGGGCACTACTATGACATCACTTGACATACTGGAAGGAAGAATGAATGTGGAAATTGGAATGGCAGTAGCAAGGCCTGCAGAATTTATTGTATTAAAATTTTCACAGCTAATGCAGCAATCGTGAAAAATTACTAAACATTAAAATCAACAACAAATGGCAACATATCCCATACCGGTCTTTCATTACAAAGTATCGTGGAACAACCTGGACATTGGCTTCTCTGATGTGTCTGGACTTACGCAGGAAACCCAGGCAATTGAGTACAGGGATGGGCTAATGCCCGGTACTACTGCACCATTGAAAAGACCGGGACTAAAAAAAGTAAATAACATAAACCTGAAAAGAGGCATTGTAGAAAAAGATAATGAACTCTTTAACTGGTTTAACAATAACGGGGCACCCAATGTAGAAAGACGCGATGTCACCATCAGCCTTCTCAATGATGAAGGCGACCCTGTTATGGTGTGGACCGTCTCCCAGGCATGGCCAACCAAAGTGGAAGGGCCGGGTTTAAAGGCAACGGGCAATGAAATTGCTATAGAATCAATCGAATTGGTACATGAAGGGATTTCTGTAAAAACAACCTAAAAGATGGCAGTATATATTCCACCTTGTGGTTTTCACTTTCGGGTTGCTTTTTCCGGTGTAAGTGGTATGGATGTTGACGACCAGCAACGCTTCCAGGATGTTAGCGGCCTCTCTTTTGAAATTGAAACAGAACCCTTTAGTGAAGGTGGCGAAAACAGGTTTCAATACAAACTTCCCAAACGGGTAAAGTATCCTAACCTGGTTTTAAAGAGGGGTATGATAACCAATAAGGTGCTCACTGATTGGATAAATAGTGCCAAGGATGGCTTCTTTTGGGCCACCCCGTTTCCATTTTTTCAGCCTGCAAATATTCTGATAACCTTAATGGATGAAGCGGGAGAAGCTGTAGCCGTTTGGAACGTGGTACAGGCTTACCCGGTAAAATGGGCAATGAGCGACCTGAATGCCAATGGAAATAATGTGGTAGTTGAAACTATAGAATTAGCCTACCAGTATTTTGAACGAAAAATATAACGTCATGCCGGTACAAATTAATGAAGTAATCATCAGGGCCGTGGTGGATAATAATTCAACACCAGTTGAAACTGCCGTCCCATCAAATGAAGCGCCCGGCCCGCATAGTACAGATAATGAAATTGCGGCCCTGGTATTGGAAATTATTAAAGAAAAAAATGAACGGTAATGGATTTACAAACTGCGGCAAAACTGCCATTCAATCTTAAGATCTTACAGGCGGATGAAAACGGGGTTCCTATTCTTGGCGTTCCATTTCTTGCCATGTTCAACCCTGAAACCATCGCTATAACCGAAGGGGTCAACTGGAGAAGTACAAACACGGCCGGCACAGAAGGAACTCAACAAACATACCTTAATACAAAGGGCAGAACATTTAGCATTGATATTATGCTTGATGGAACCGGTATAAATACGAATGGAATAAAAATACCTGTAACCGCACAGGTGTTATTGTTTCGGTTGGCCACTACCACAGTAAATAAATTGACGCACAGGCCTAATCATTTAATACTTCAATACGGGCTTTTTATAATTCATTGTGTTTTGACTACGTCTACTGTAACGTATACAATGTTTGACATTTTTGGCCTGCCAATCAGGGCAAAAATAAGCGCCTCATTTGCCGAGGTAACACCAACCGGGTTAATGGCTGCACTGGCCATGCTTTCATCTCCGGACCTTTCGCATAAGGTAGAGGTAAAGGAAGGTGACCTGCTACCGTTGCTAACACATAAGGTTTACAAAAATCAACTGTATTACCTGCAGGTGGCAAAAGCGAATAAGCTGAAAAATTTTAGAAGATTGAAAGCAGGTACTACACTGATATTTTCGCCTATCGGGAAAAGCGTTAAAAAGTAAACAATCATTTATACAGCAACCAAATGGGGTTAGACAGTCTTATACCAGGTACAGAATCATCTACAGACGTAGTAAGCCGAAAGATATTTATCAATGGCACTGAATTGAACAATGAAATACTGGTGAGTAATATTACTGTTAACAAAGCCTTCAATAAAATTGCTCATGCCAAACTTGTTTTCATAGACGGTTCTGCAGCCGACCGTGATTTTGTTTTAAGTAACGGTGACCAGTTTAAGCCAGGTAATGAAATAGAAATACAACTTGGCTACTATGGCGATGTAGAAACGGTTTTTGAGGGTATTATCGTAAAGCATGGAATTAAAATAAAACAGCACAATGCTTCTGTATTAATGATTGAAGCAAAAGACAAAGCCATTAAATTAACCGGTGCAAGAAAAAGTGCTTATCATATTGAGAAAACCGACAGTGACGTAATAACTTCCCTGGCCGGCGAATCAACTCCAGATGTGGAAAGCACTTCAATAACACACAAGCAGCTGGTACAGTTTGAAGCAACAGACTGGGATTTTATCGTCACACGTGCAGAAGCAAACAGCATGCTGGTATTAACAGATGATGGTAGTTTAATTGTAAAAAAGCCGGCCACCAGCGCGTCCCTATTAACTGCAACTTTTGGTGCAAACATTTATG
The DNA here is from genome assembly GCA_038213285.1 of Chitinophagales bacterium. Taxonomy (GTDB): domain Bacteria; phylum Bacteroidota; class Bacteroidia; order Chitinophagales; family Chitinophagaceae; genus Ferruginibacter. The sequence goes on along the minus strand of JBBQTL010000003.1, from coordinate 41,453 downwards.
AGTTTGAAGGAGAGATGGATGCCAGGAAGCAGGTACTAAGTGTAACAACACATTCCTGGGATTATACACAGCAGGCTGCAGAAGATTCTTCAGCGGGTGAGTCTGATTTTTCCGAACCGGGAAATCTTTCTTCCGATGATTTGGGGGCTGTGTTGGGCACTGAAATAAATTTATCGCATACCGGCCACCTTAGCCAGGATCAGTTGCAGAGCTGGGCAGATGCCTATGCTGTACGCAATAAAATGTCTAAGGCTGTGGGGCGGGTTCGTATACAGGGAAACGCAGCAGTAAAGCCAGGTACCACCATTACTCTTGAAGGAGTAGGTGACCGCTTCAATGGCGACGTATATGTCACAGGGGTACTCCATCATTTTGATGGAAGCTGGCAAACCGATGTCCAGTTTGGCTGGCTGGAAGATTGGTTTTACAAGAAGGCAGACGTAATGGAAAAACCGGCAGCCGGTTTATTGCCCGGTATCAATGGATTGCATATTGGTGTAGTGGTAGATGTGGATGATATTGATGGACAGTATCGTGTGAAAGTGCATGTACCCACCATCACATCCGGCAATGAAGGTATCTGGGCAAGGGTGGCCACTTTGGATGCCGGCCCGGAAAGGGGGGTGTATTTCAGGCCACAAATAAATGATGAAGTAGTGCTGGGTTTTTTACATGATGATCCGAGGGAGCCGATTATTTTAGGATGCCTTCATAGTAATGATGCCAACAAATCTCCTTTACCCGCAACCGAAGGCAACCTGGAGTTTGGTTTTGTAACCAAAGAAAAAGTAAAACTGATTTTTGATGATACTAATAAGCGGATGACACTTAGTGTGACCACATCATCTGGTGAAAAAACAATTATACTCAATGATGATTCCGGGGGAATGGAGCTCAAAGATGAAAACAGTAATAGTATTAAAATGAGTGCCAGCGGTATTACCATTGAGGCGGGCAGCGGTAACGTTACTATAAAAGGAACCCAGGTAATGATCAATTAAAAACTCAGGCATGGCAGCAGCAGCACGGGTGGGGGATAATCATACTTGTCCCATGGCAAATCCAAATGGTAGTCCGCATACAGGCGGACCTGTACTTCCGCCAGGTGCGCCTACTGTAATTATTGGCGGGATGGCAGCTGCAACCATGGGGAGTATGTGTACCTGTGCCGGCCCGCCCGATTCCATCGTTAAAGGTTCTGCTACTGTTTTGATAATGGGCAAACCCGCAGCAAGACAAGGAGATTCTACAACGCATGGCGGCAATATTGCAGCAGGATGTACCACGGTAATTATTGGCGGATAGATTTTCAGCATTTTAAAACTTGAAATATGGAAATAATAGATCGATCATTTTTAGGTACCGGATGGAGTTTTCCGCCAACATTCAGAAGGCAATGGTACGGGGTGGAAATGCTGAGTGAAGATGCAGATGTGTACAGCAGTATAGGAATAATATTGGCCACAATTACAGGGGAAAGGGTAATGTTACCCACTTTTGGCTGCAACCTTCAACCCTTTGTTTTTGAACCAATGAATGTACCCAACATTGCCATGATAGAGAAAATAGTAAAGGAGGCGCTGGTAATTCATGAACCAAGAATAATTGTAGAAGAGTTGGCATCAGAACTTTTACAGGATCCCGAAGGGAGCAGGCTTGAGGTTACCATCCATTATTCCATCATCCTTACCAACACAAGGTATAATTATGTGTTTCCGTTCTATGTGAGCGAGGCAACCAATATAAACACAGCTACCTGAAAATTTTTTGCCTGGCCAAATAATGCTAGAATGTTTATCAATAAATGCCTGGTAGTAAAAACTATTAACTAATAACAAAAGGCCCTCAGATGAAAAATTGTAATTGCGATACAGATATAAACCGCGATGGTTCCGGCCAGTTGCAACGCTATCTTAAAGCCCTTGACCCTGGCTATGCACCTATTGATGGCCGCAGCACTGAAGACCTGCTGGTGTTTGCTAAAAAATATGCGGCCCAAATACGTTTTTACGATATACCTGGTACTATAATAAATGATGGAATACCTGCACCTAAAGTGAGTTGGCGCGAATTTTTTCGCAGAGATTTGGCAGTAATTGCGGCATCCATCGCTGTAACCGAAGCAGAAAGATTTAAAAAAGAATATGATGAAGTAAATGAAAGGCTTCAGTACCATACAACACCTGCTGTATATGCTGCATTATATGCACCAATTGTGGGTATGCTAAAAAAAATAGACAGGTGGTATTCGGTAGCCATCCCTGAAAATCCTCTATATGCTGATTTAAAACTGGCCATAGAATCTGATTTGAAAATGCAGGTGCAGAAAATAATGGCTTATGAAGAGGGCTTCAAATTTGTCGATGCATCTGTTGATCTTAAAATAGAATTAGATAGTATAGAAAATAAAGAAGTTTGGGGATTAAATGAAACCGTGGCTCCTGATGCAGGCATCTACCAGGGAAATACACAGCAGGAAAAAATACTAAGCGCATCCCTTTTTACAGAAGATATCTTTCATGCATTTTATCATTTTTTAAACAAATTGATATACGATTCTGAAAAGTACCTGCAATTTGCTATGGAACAGTATCCGGGTCATCAGCCACATATGGCATTGTTTATTACTTTTCTGCAGCTATTCAATAAAGTTCAGCAGCAAATGAATGGTCTTACGGGCCGCCTGCTTGATTTTTACTACAAAGACGTATTGCACCTGCAGACCAAACCGTCCATTGCAGATAAATTGCATATTGTTTTTGAACTGGCTAAAGATATTACTGAATATGGTCTGCCGACAGGCACCGCTCTTAAAGCAGGCCCCGATATTTCAGGTGTAGAACAGACCTATACAACTACAGACGACTTAGTAATAAACCAGGCTAAGGTAAAGGAACTAAAAACCATTTTTATAAAGAAAGAAGCTACCGGTACAGTAAACAATATTAAAACAATTTACCCCAGGCCTATAGCGAATTCTGCAGACGGTTATGGTTTACCATTTGAAACTGCTTTGCCAAAATGGCCAACTTTCGGCAAAAAAAATCCTGACACAAGTAAGCTCAAAAATATTTGCCAGTTTAATGAAGTAGCCACTGAATTACTTAAATTAAAAAATGAAGCCCAGGTTGGTTTCGCAATTGCTTCACCCCAGTTAGTGTTGCAGGGAGGTAACAGGATAATTGCAGTACAGATGGCTGCACTCCGTGACTTAATGGGAAAAAAAATTGAAATTTGGCTGAGTGCTGAAGATGGATGGCTTACAATTGACAAGGAAATAAAGGAGAAAAATGAGCTGATCAAGTCCCTGCTTGCAACCGGCGGAGACCTTAGTACCGGGATGCCCGCTGAAAGTGGTTATTTTATTGATTTAACCTTTGCCACTTTATACATTTGTCTGCCTCTTGTTGAAAAAGCAATTGTTCCCTTTGATCCCGAATTACACCCCGACAGAAAATATACAACTCCTTATCCTGTTATGCAGGTATTGTTAAATCCCGAAATAGAGTTTAATCCCGTTATATTTAACCAGGTTACCATTAGCGATTTATCTCTCTCAGTAAGGGTGGGATCTATTAACCTCCCGCAATTATCGTTGGATATTGTATTAGGGGGCAAGGTTATTGACGCCACCACCGGGGCTGCTTTAGCGGGTATAACTATTTCCGAATCCCGTGCAACCACTGGGAAAATCAGCGATATCAATGGTGAATTTTCTATTCCAACAGCAGGCAATAGGATACTTATTTTTAAATTTCCAAGTTATAAAACCAAGTTCATACCCGTTACAAGCACCAACCCGATAATTGTGCGTATGGAAAGGGGGGAGTCCACCCAAATGGATTCATCAGCATTAATTATTCCTTCTTTTTTTGATGGCCTTAAACAACTTATATTAGAAAATGATGATGGGCCAATTGTACCTAATAAACCATTTGATCCCTTCACCGCCTATCCAAAATTCGGCAGCGCTTTATATATCGGAAGCCATGAAGTTTTTAATAAGCCGGTTAATGAACTGGCCATAAATATCAAACACCAGTCTGATACTTTAGATGCTGCCGCTGACTTAAACTGGCTAGTTTTTTTAAATGAATCCACACAAAACGACAAGTTAAATCCCGGTGAAATCTATAAGCTGAGTCTGTTGGAACAGAAAGAGTGGACGGCTTTGTGTACTTCCTATGGGGGAAATTTTATGGAAGGGTATCTAACCCATGATGTTTTATTTACAAAAGGTAATGATGGAGTAGGTAGCCACTTGCCTGCTTTAAACCGTAACCCTTTATCATATTCAACAGGACAGGCTTTTGAATTAAAAGGTTTTCTACAACTACAATATAATACACCGCTTAATACCGACAGTGATAGAGATGTGTTTCAATTAATGGCTGCTTTGGCTATTGCGTTAAAAGTAAAAGATATTTCCGTAAGTTATTTTTCCAGGTTAACAAAGCTTGAGCCCGAAGTAGACCAGTTTTTTCATGTCTATCCATTTGGGCTGGCGGAAATTTATTCTCAGCCAGTTAATATTTCGGAACCCGCAAACAACCGGAATAAGTTAACGGTTTTACTTAAAAGTAAAACCAGCGTAAACACTGTCTTGAAAAATTTGCCCGTTAATTTCCAGAAGCTTGATGCTGCAAAAAATTATCTTCTTGTAAATGCCAATCAATTATTGCTACCGCAGTTTACTTACCTGGGGCCATATGAGCAATATAGAGACACCACAAATCAAATGGCAACAGTAGGTAAACGTAGAAAATTAACAGGTGATCTAAGTATTAGGAAAGCGCCTGTAAGAATTGACGGTGACGCTCTGGCTGAAAAATTAATATTAAGTGCAAGTGGCTGGACAGATAAGCTTAATGGTGGAGCTAATCAATATTCAGCCCGTTTCCAGGAAGAGGGAATGTTGTTTATCGGCCTGGAGAAAGCACAGCCTTTGCAAATGATCTCCATGCTCTTTCATTTTGCAGAAGGAAGTGCCGAAGATGAAGATAATGATCCACCGGAAATTCACTGGTCTTATCTTACCAATAACGAATGGCGGCCACTTAAAGAAGAAAGTATCGTATCGGATGGCACGGTTGGTTTCCAAACAACAGGTATAATAAAAATTGAAATTCCGGGAGACGCCACGAGTAACAATACCATTATAACCAGCGGCCTTCACTGGCTTTGTGCAAGTGTTACTTCCGACAGCAACCGTATACCAATGCTGATAGATGTAGTAACACAGGCAGTGTTGGCAAATTTTGAAGACAATAACAATAGCCAGTCGCATTTTGATATTGCACTGGCTGCAGGTAGCATCAGTAAACTTGCTGTAGCAGTGGCGCAGGTAGGAAAAGTGCAGCAGCCATTTGCGTCTTTTGATGGTAAGCACGCAGAAATTGGAAAGGAGTTTTATACCCGTGTAAGCGAGCGGCTGCGACACAAAGCAAGAGCCATTACGGCATGGGATTACGAACACCTGGTGCTTGACCGTTTTCCCTCAATATATAAAGTAAAATGTATCACTCACACCGACCCTAATTGCTTGTGCATTGAAAAAGAAGTTACCGTTAGCCCGGATAATACTGTGATGGTAAAGTACAATACTAGTGGTGCATTTGACGAATCGGAATTGGGAAAAATAAGAGTAATAGGCACCCTGGCGAAAACACTTAGAATTGCAATAACCGTATTCAACCCTACAGGAAATATAGCCCTGGCAACAGCAGCGGAAAATATGTTAAAAGCCATTTTAATTAGTGCGGGCTTTGCTGATGCTAACATCACTATTAATATTATATCCAGTGGGGAGCCGAATACAATTGAGATAAAGTTGTCAGGCAGGGACGGTAAAGAAAAAGCCTGTTGTGGTCCGCAAGTAGCGCCGGGCCATGTACTGCTGGTTCCAATAAGCAATCTTAAAAACCGGAATGCAGTAAATCCTCTGCAGCCAAAAACATCCCGCCGTGTTTTACTCGATATTGAAGCCTACCTGGAAAAACGTACATCCCCCTTTGTACGTGTGCATGCAAAAAACCCCGTGTATGAGCAGGTGCTGGTTTTTTTCAGGGTAAAATTTATGGATGGTTTCGATAAAGGCTTTCACATGAAAAAGCTCAACGAAGAAATTGTGCATTACCTCACGCCATGGGCTTTCGATGACATTGCGGAAGTCAAATTTGGCCAGAAAATATATGCTTCATCTATAATCAATTTTATTGAAGAAAGGAATTATGTAAATTTCATAACTGATTTTTTAATGTTGGTTTGCCGTACCGGGTGCTGCGACGATATCGTGCAGGTACCAGGTGATGTAAAGAACGGCGACGATATTTTAAATTCCATATCTGGCTGCGGTGATATGGAGATCCTGCTACAGGATGAAACCGAATTTATGGGAGACATTGTGGCAAAGCCTTCCACCGCAAGGTCGCTCCTGGTATCTGCTCCACAACACATAATTATCCCTTACCTGGAACCGGATACACTTTCGCCCTGTCAAAACTTTAAATTGAAAAAGGGAACCTCCGGCGGGCTTATTGAAAAGGGAAAAATTATAGAGCTTATTGAAAAAAGGGATAACCCGGATATGGAAACAAAGCCGGTGCCTGTTATGGAAGTTGATCCCGGTAAAGAGATGGAAGCATCCGAGAGCGCAGTTATGCATGAATCCAAAACCACGGTTGAAAATAAAACGGGTGACAACCCGGTTGCAAAAAAAACATCCGTTAAAAGGTCTCCAAAGAAAAAGTAGGCGTCAAATATTATTGTAAATAACTAGTTATGACTGAATCTTATTTATTGATAAAAGAAAATCCCCTGCTACCGGCTGAAGATTATGAAGCCCTGCGTAAAGAAGGGTTCAAAGCAATAGAAAAACTGGGAAGTAATATTTGGACGGGATACAATAACTCCGATCCTGGCATTACCTTACTGGAAGCAATCTGCTATGCTATTACCGACCTGGCTTACCGTACAGGTTTTGAAGTAAAGGATTTATTAACGCCCGAAGAGCTTACAGAGGATACCTGGAAAAATATTTTTTATACTGCCCGACAAATTTTTCATAACAGCCCGTTAACCATCAGCGATTACCGCAAATTAATTATTGATGTAAACGGTGTACGCAATGCCTGGATAGAGCCTTCTAAAGATTATGAAGTACCTCTTTGGGTCGACTATAATTATGTGGAACGAAAAAAAGATGCCGGATGTAATTGCGAAGGCGATGAATTGACAAGCTGTTATGGCAAACTTGGCCTGGCGCCTGTTACAAAAACAGAAGTAGACGAACGAAATAAAAAAAGAATTGAAAAAACAGAGACGCTGATAGCAGAAAATAATAAACTGCTTGCGCCTTTGGAGGTTTCAATTACGGAACTCACAGAAGAGATCAAAAAGCCGGAAAAAGAGGAATTAGAAATACAAGCCTTGAAAAACAAATTGAATAAACTGCTTATTCAAAAGAAAAAATTGATTGCAGCAAATACAGAGTTGGAAAAAGAAAAAAATATCATCAGTCGCATACAATATACCGGCTCCAAAATCCTGGAAATAGAGGGGCTGTACAATGTAATGGTGGAGTATGAGGAAGATGTGCTGGATGAAGGTGTGCGTGAAGAAGTAAGGCAGAAAGTAGTGGATAAGTTAGTAGCTAACCGCAATTTGTGTGAAGATTTTCTAAGCGTTAATGCAGTAGATTATTTAGACTTTGGAATTGGCGCCTCAGTGGTGCTTGAAGAATATGCTGATCCTGATGCCGTGCTGGCGGAATTATTTTTTGTTGTCTACAAATACTTCACCCCTTCCGTTCCATTTTATACCATTGCTCAAATGATGGAAAAAGGATTCCAGGTGGATGAAATTTTTGAAGGCCCCGCCCTCCATCGTGGTTTTATTAATACAGAAGAATTAGAGAAGACCGATCTCTACCGGGACATAAGGTTGTCGGATATAATCAACCTGGTAGCTGATATAAAAGGAATAAAAGCAGTAACCTATCTGCACCTGCCTTTCATCAGTTTTGAAGAAGGCGGATCGGATAAATTTTATTTTAATGAGTGGGTAAAGTTGTTGAAAGAGGAAAGAAAAATTGCAAGGATACAGCCGTCTATTTCAGCGGCTTTGTTTTGCAAGGAGCATGATTTTATAACGTTTAATACCGGAAGCAAAAAAGACAGGAAGCCTGACAGGATGCTAAAGATGTTCAGTGATAAAAAGAAACAGGAACGTACTTACAAGCTCACTGGTTATCAGGATGATTTTCCTGTGCCTGCGGGTGAGTACATGGAACTCCAGGATTATTACCCGGTAACCTATTCCCTTCCCCTGTGCTATGGTGTAAACCCGCGGGGCCTGCCCGGGGATGCGGATAATAAAAGAATTATACAATCACTTCAGCTAAAAGGGTACTTGCTTTTTTTTGAGCAATTGCTTTCAGGTTACCTTGTCCAACTGGATCATCTCCGGGATTTATTCAGTTTTGAGGAAGAGAAGAAAACCTATTTTACAAGGGCGCTTACAGAAATAGCTGATCTAAAGGCGCTGCTGATCGATCATGCCAATCGCGGCGAAAATCATTTCGATGAAATACTAAAAGATTTTAGTCATGTGCTTCAATATATCACAGAGCCACCCGATCTTTTTAATAAGAGAAGAAATGTTTTTTTAAATCACATGCTCGCAAGGTTCAGTGAAAACATGGATGAATACGAAACCATAACTCAGTGGCTTGCCGGTGTAGAGGCAATTGAAAGGATTATAAAAGATAAAGAAAGGATCCTGAAAGACGGAGCATACTATAAAATAAGCACCAACCGGGGAGAAGGATATAACTATACAGTACAACAGGTGTGCGATACCTCAAACGTATCTGGCGCAGAGGCAAGGATAGCAAGGTTATTAGGTTTTGCCAATATAAACAGAAGGGCACTTTCTCCCGAATTTATTGTAAGCGAACCTTTAATGGTAAAGGATGAAATAACTAATATTGAGGACTATAAAAGAAATTTAAAAGGAAAGCCGCTCAATGTAATTAAATTTTTATCTCCGCATAACAGGGAAAATATATTACTCACAAGTGTGGAAGTAGTGGACGGATGTTGCACAGAAGAATTAATGGGAGAGATACTCACCTATGCGGATAACCGCATTTACTTTAAATTTCATGACGCATTAAAACAACGAAGCCGGAAAGCCGCAGGGGTGATTGGAGACTTTTGGTTTGACCTTTGGAATGGTACAGATCCTAAGACAGCAGTATTACTTGCCAGGAGCGAAAACTTTGAAAAAGCAGAGCAAAGGGAAGCAGCTTTTAAAGAATTGCAAAAAGCAATGCATTGGATAAATGAGAATGAGGGGTTGCACTTAATAGAACATTTGCTGCTGAGGCCAAAAATGGACCAGGTGCATGATGAAGCCGGGATACCTCTATCCATAACATTACCGGATATTTGCCTGGATATTTGTGATTTGGGTATAGGTCTCAATGAAAATGTAGATACTCATCTTTACCAGAAAAAAGTACACCGTATCCCGGCTGAAGTATGCTATGACAACCTGCCCTGGGTATTGGAGTATTTCAGGCTGAATGCAACAAAGGATAAGTACGACCAGTCAATATTGTTCCAGGATACACTTGCTGAAGGCAAAGATCCTGTTCTGCTGAAATTCAAACATTATACAGACCTGGCACAACGGGTAAAAGACCTGCAGGAATATGGATCCGAAAGAATAAATTATCTTATTGTATCCAATGCCGAAGAGCAGCCGGTGAAAATAAAATACAGTTTTATTATTATGGGGCCGGATGAAAAAGTATTGGCAAAAAGCCCTTATGCTTTTAATAAAAAAACCCGGCTGCAAGAGCAAAACGGTGCAACAATAAAGGAAGATATAGAAATTGAAATTGAGAACTTTATGCGCTATTTTGAATTTCAACTGGATCTGTATTGTGAAGAAAATCCCTGTGATAACAATGAAGACCCATTTTCATTCAGAACAACGCTCGTTTTGCCTTGTTGGCCCAAGCGCTTAAGAGACAACACCTTCCGTAACCTCGTGGAAAAAACGATTGAAGCACAAACCCCGGCGCATATACATACCAGGGTTATCTGGCTGGGCATCCGGGAAATGAAAAATTTTGAGCAAGCTTATTTCGCATGGCTGCAGGAAATGGCCCAGACAGAAATACCCGGTTACCATGTTGTAAACCCCTTTATCGAAACGATAAACAAACTGCAACCATGCGGCTCCTGCCATGATGATTGTGGATCGGAAAAAAAATAATACATGCTGCACCGTATAAATAAATTACAATTTGAAGCGTTGTGTGCTACAGAGGCAAAAGCTTTTGAGGTACGGAATAATTTTTCCGGCATTTACCAGGGGCAGATAACTGATGTAATTGATAAAGTATGCTCCCGGTATGTTTCAGAAGATGAGTGGATACAAATTGATCGTGTTGAAGTGAATCTTGGCAATTTTGATTCGGGATCATTTGAAAAAATTTTCACTGATGTGCTTCTTGCAAAATTTGAAAATGAGCTTTTAAAAAAAATTAGTTCCATACCGGCTGCTGAAAAGCAGTCCTCAAAGCAATCTTTTTACCTGGAGATCCTGGTCCATTTTTTACAAACCGGTACAGTGCCCTGGTGGGCAGAAGATGAAGCGCTTGACATACATACAGTTTTTACTGAAGTGGCAGAACAGCAGGAACAACTACTTTATAAGTTTTTAGAACAGCACAGGTTAACTCCAACAATATGGCAACGATTGTCAATGCAGTTTAACTATGAAGTGCACGATCATATTATTTCGTTATTTCCAACACTTGCTATTGCCGAAAAACAATTAGTACTATGGGATGAATTGGTTTCAACTCAATTTAAAAACTTTACTGATGGAATAAATTTTGATCTGCCACAGGCAACGCAAAGAAAAAAATTTATCCTGTACCATGCCCCGAAATTTTATACAATAAAAAAAGGAAATACAGTCACTGAGAAATTAATACGCTTGTATGCAAAAGAATTTACAAGGATAAACAGTGCAGTTATTTCAGGAGAAGAAGTTGCACAAAAAATAATTGCTTACGAAAACTCCAATACCACAAAACCAGCAATTGGTTTACCGGATATGGCCGGCAATGAAATTAGAGAAGAAGCATTGCAAGAGGTTTCACCGGAAGTTATTTTGCCGGATAAATTTACAGTGCATATTGCAGGCGCTGTCTTGCTGGCACCTTACTTTAAACAATTGTTTACCCACCTCAATTTACTGGAGCAGGGAGAGTGGAAAAGCAGTGAGGCTAATTATAAAGCAATTCATTTAATAAGATACCTGGTAACCGGTCAGCAAATGTGTCCTGAACATAGCCTTGTTTTGGAAAAATTGCTATGCGGCATCGAAATTAATGCTCCCATCCCAAGAGAGGTAGAATTGAGTAATGAAGAAATGAGCGAGGCAACAGAGCTGCTGCAATCGGTAATTTCAAATTGGGCAAAACTAAAAAACACCTCTGTTGAAGGATTAAGGGAAACGTTTTTAAAAAGGGATGGCATACTCACAAAAAAAGAAAACGGCTGGCTGCTGCAGGTAGAAAGAAAAACTGCAGATGTATTGCTTGACAGTATTCCATGGGGTTATACAACGCTGGCCTTTACCTGGAACAATTACATAATTTTTACAGAATGGTAAATGAAACCGGACATACTACTGTGGCACCGCAAGCCGATCGCATTAATGAAAATGCCAACTGCCTTGCACAGGAAATAAACTGGTTTGCAAAGCTGGTAAATTCCAGGCTGTCTTCTCATTTTGGGACCCGCCCGGAAAATGATAAAGAGATGATTATGATGAACACCAGCCCGGAAAATGAAAATGGAAATAATCTTCCTCCCGACCTTTCGTCCGACAAATCTGTTTATGCAGATTTTGTAAATTATTACGGGTTAACAATTGACGAAAGAATACTGCTGATACTTGCCATCATACCACATATACAGCCTCATTTGCTGGATGTGTTTTTTACTTCCAATAAAATAAGCGGAAGGGGATATACAGAATTTGGCGGTATCAAAGCCACTCGTCACAGTGGATTTATCCCTACGATAGAGACAGCCCTTTTCGTGTTGGCAGGAAATGACCTGGCAAAGCGGTTCAGCCTGTACAGGCTGTTTGAGCCAGATCATATATTTTTGGCACATAACATTATTGATTTAGGCAAAGGGCAGCAAAGCGAAACCTTCGCCAGCAGTTCAATCAACTTATCAGATGAATACGTAGATTTTTTTACTACCGGGAAAATACGAAAACCCCGGTTTAGTACGGAATTCCCGGCGAAACAACTTCAAACCAGCATGAACTGGGAAGACCTGGTAGTGGATGATTTTACTGCACTACAGTTGGATGAATTAAGAATATGGATGCACCATGGACCGAAGCTTATGAATGACTGGGGTATGGCCAGGATTATTAAGCCTGGCTATAAAGCACTTTTTTACGGTCCGCCTGGTACGGGCAAAACACTTACTGCATCCTTGCTTGGTAAACAATTTGGATTGGATGTATACCGTATAGATCTGTCCATGGTAATTTCAAAATATATCGGGGAGACAGAACAAAATCTTGAAAAGGTTTTTAAAAAGGCCGAAAATAAAAACTGGATTTTATTCTTTGACGAAGCAGATGCTCTATTCGGTAAACGCACCAATATTTCAGATGCCCATGATAAATATGCCAACCAGGAAATTTCCTACTTGTTACAGCGGCTGGAAGATTACCCCGGAATGGTAATACTTGCAAGCAATATGCGTAACAACGTGGATGAAGCATTTACACGTCGGCTACAGGCTATCATTGCTTTTAATAAACCACAGTATAAAGAAAGGATAAGGCTTTGGGAAAAAGCATTTAGCAAAGCTTGTACCCCACCACCAAAGGAAGAGATAGAACGCATGGCACAGCAATATGATCTTGCGGGCGGTTCCGTAATAAATGTAGTTCAATATGCTTCGTTATTATCGTTGAGCAGGGGGGATAAGCGAATAACAAATGAAGATCTGTTGATGGGAATAAAAAAGGAATACCGTAAAGAAGGTAAAACATTGTAAAACTATTTGGATGCACTCAACAGCACAAAAAGAAAACCAGTCTGCTGACAATGCCGGGCCTGCAGCTGTATCAGTCACCAGGATACAGCCGAAACTATCTATAGGCGCAGTCAACGATCCTTTAGAGCATGAAGCAGACGCAATGGCCGACAAAGTAATGGGCATGCAGGCAATACCATTTGTTCCGGCAGGCAGCGCAGGCGGCATCCAGCGCAAATGTGCAGGGTGCGAAGAAGAGGAGCAAGTACAATGTAAATCATTAGCATCATTTATACAAAGAAAAGAATCACCAGCAGGTACTGTAACATCTGATACTGTAGCTAATAAGATAAACGCAAGTAAAGGCAGCGGGAGTAGCATGGACAGCAACACCGGATCTTTTATGCAAAGCAGGTTTGGCGCCGATTTTAATAATGTAAAAATACATACGGGTGGCGAAGCTATACAAATGAACCGCGAGTTAGGTGCAAAAGCATTTACTGTGGGCAATGATATTTATTTTAATAAGGGGCAGTATAATCCGGGCTCAGCTGACGGGAAACACTTGTTGGCGCATGAGTTGACGCATACGGTACAGCAGGGCAATGATAAAAGTTCTTTGCAAAAAACAACATTGATACAAAAACAGCCGGCCCCGGTCAGAAAAAGAAATTTGTGGTTACATGTGGGCTTCGATTCCAGTGCGCGGGCAAATGAAACAACGATGCGCCGGATAAGAGACTCAATCGCTGTATTAAAAACATCGGTTAATCATTGTTGCACCGCAGATGGGAATGGTTGCGGAATAAGGGTACGAACCCTTTATGATTGGAACCGAGTAAATAAGCCTGCACCTACCGACGGCGATTATGATGGCGATGTGGCTGCTGATTCCACTCTTCGCGACACTAATATTGCAAACATTAATACGGGCAGGGCAGGCGGAATAAGGATGCTGGTTACAGGCTCTACCCTTAGCCAAAGCTGGCAGGGTGAAAGAATAACTGCCCGGGCCAATACTGATCCAACCAATGACAATATTATCTGGAACGTAAATATTGCTCCGGCAGATACCCTGGCTCATGAAACAGGCCATGTGGCAGAGTATTCAGGAGGAGATATAGAGGGCAATGATCATAGCTCGGACCCTGATAATTTAATGAGCCGGGGCAACATCAGGAATGCAGGAGCATTGCCCGATGCCAACTGGTGCCAGCAGGTTGATGCCTTGTCTGTTTAGACACACAAATTGAACGTGCAAAGATCGTTAGTAGGATAGTAAAGTCCCGGTTGAATCAAAACAACGTGTTAATGGCAAGGCGCATTTAAACCTAAAATTGCGGAAGCAAAATGAAGAATATTTAGACATCATAAACTACGTACCAGGAAAAAAAATTTGGTATTATGGCAAGGAATAAAACGGAAGGGCATGAAAGAAATGCCGACACGAGTACAAATTTTGCTGCCCCGGCAGTACAGTTCAAACTTGCCATTGGTGCTATAAATGACCCTTTGGAACATGAAGCTGATGCAATGGCCGATAAAGTTATGCGCATGCCTGTTGAAGCATTTTCGATAAGTAGTGGCGGGGGCAAAGCTATTCAGCGCAAATGTACCGATTGTGAAGAAGAAGAAAAAGTACAGCGTAGACCCCTGGCTTCATTTATTCAAACCAAGGGATCATCCGTATGTACAACGGCATCGGAAGCAATAAGCAACCGGGTAAATGAAAGCAAAGGTCGTGGTAATGCCATGGACAACAATACCGAATCTTTTATGCAAAGCAGGTTTGGCGCTGATTTTAGTGATGTAAAAATACATACCGGGGCCGACGCTACACAAATGAACCGCGAGTTAGGCGCAAAAGCATTTACTGTGGGCAATGATATTTATTTTAATGAGGGGCAATATAATCCAGTCTCAGCTGAGGGAAAACATTTGCTGGCACATGAGTTAACGCATACGGTACAGCAGGAGAGTGGAAAGGTACAAGCAAAGGGAGAAAATAATTTAATCCAAAGGTATTTTGAAGCAAATGGTACAGCCGGAACAGCAATAGGTAATTCTTATAGAGTATCGGATGATTTAACTACGGCAGTTAGAGTAGGATATCCTAACCATGATTTATATGCTGAAGCCGGTAAGGCCGCTATTTCCAATACTCTCCTGGCCAGTGTTGGTTCAGGAATACAGCTGGTAGAAGAAAGCTCAAACTTTCATGTGGCTCAGGGAATTAATAATAAAACACTTAAGAAGGTAATTCCAAAAAATCTACAAAACCTTTCTTCGGGAAATAGTATGAAAATCTCAGATGATTGTGGAACCAGTTGTTCCGTGGTAGTGGGAAGTGATAGAAGAACTGCGCTGCATTATGATGCGATAACAAAAACCAATGCTAAAACAATTGCGATAACACCTTCATTAATGAAAGCTGAAATAATGAAGAAAATGCTTCAGGCATGGCTCATAAGTCCGGCAACTTCAGCACCGGTAAAAACAGAAATAAACGACACAATCGCCAAAGCAGATGCTAAACAGCTGGAAATTGATGCTGCGAAAGCCGCATATGGTACAGCTGCTACAGATGCGGAGAAAGAAGCAAAAAGTGATATTTATTGGGCGAAAATAGATGAGTACGGAAATATTATGATGTCCTTCTATAATAAAATGTCCGAATCACGGCGTGGGGAAATAGATAAATATTTGGAGATAAATAAATTTGCAAATCCCAATGTTGGACAAGGATATACGATGTCCTCAGGGGGCACTAATTATCCAGGAAAAAGAACATGGAATTTTCATTGGGGAGGTGTTGTGATGAAAAGTAGTGATCAGCAGGATACCATCACGTTAGAAAATTATGCCGTACCCGGAAATGTAGAAAATGATAAATGGGACATTGCCATGTACGGGACTACTGCAAAAAAAGGACAGACTTTTCATGAGCAACATCATGATACAAAACAACATGGAGACAGGCCAACAACCATGACGATTGAAAAGAAATAATGGGAAAAGGAATATATACCTGCATGCTGATATTGATTTTTGCATGCAACACAAAAAAATCACCTGGAAGTATGCAAAATAATAACACCGATTTTCAATTTAATCAAAAGGTAACCCTGGCAGGTACCTATGTCAAAAGTATGATATCAAAAAAAGGCCAGGGAGATCATCTTGGGCATTATAAAATAATAGTTAATGACTCATTGGAAGTAGTCTTATTACCTCCATATCGTAAAGATGCCGTGCGGCCAAAGGAAGAAGTTCAAAGTTTTGAGGGTAAAAAAGTAATCGTTACGGGCATTATCCTGGAGAATACCGCGTTGTCAGAACCCTCTCTGGAAAATCAACCCCTAACGGTCAGCATACCTTGCTTTATTACGATTGAATCTATCCATTTAGCAAATGAATAAAGCAAACCACCTTGTAACAATTGAATCGGTAAAGACAAAGGAGATTGCCACATTAGAAAAGATAGTTAACGAACTTATGATTGAAGCCAGGGATTCGTATCAATTTATCCCATTATAATGGGCATTTAATTTTTTCGATCTTTAATGCTTTTATATCATTTATCATAGTTTAAAGGAGAGTAAGATGAATAAGTTCGTAACGAAAAATTGAGAAGAATTAATTGGCAAATGACACTCCCAACGAACAGTACGAGCAAGAAGAAATTGCAGCGGTCGATGATGTAATAAATAGGCCTGACAAATTTTCATTTATTGCAAATGCAGCCACTGCTAAGAAATGAGAACCCCGCTCAAATAAATAATAAATTTTTAACCGTTTTTGCAAAGGAAAATTTTATAAGTTAATTGCCAGAGCATTCCACCATATTGCCACAAACAACTGCTGCTTCACCAGCAGCCGTCAAAGAAGAAATGCCTGCACAGGAACAATTATTAAACGAACCTGATAAAATTCTTCTGCAAAAAACATCCATCCAATTTAAACTTTCCATAGGCGCACCGGACGACCCTTTAGAGCATGAAGCCGATGCAATGGCTGATTCCATCATGCGTATGCCGGAGCAACATTTCATACAGCGCAAATGCAGCCATTGTGAAGAAGAAAATCTGCAACGCAAACCAGTGGCATCCTTTATTCAGCGGAAAGAATCATCTGCTGCAATAGCTTCTGATACCATCAGTAAACAAGTAAATGGTAGCAGGGGAAACGGGAGCAGTATGGACAGTAGTACGCAAAGTTTTATGCAAAGCAGGTTTGGCTCCGATTTTAGTGATGTAAAAATTCATACCGGGGGTGAAGCCACGCAGATGAACCGCGATTTAAATGCTAAAGCATTTACAGTGGGGAACGATATATATTTTAATGAAGGGCAGTACAGTCCAAATTCCGGAGAAGGGAAATATTTACTTACGCATGAATTAACACACGTGGTTCAGCAAAACAGTATAACCCAATCCAATTTCATTCAGCGAAAAGACAAAGAAAAAAACCCTCCGAAAGCCTCAGCTGAAAAGACCATAGAAGAAATTCAGATGGATGCGGCAAGAACCACTTTCGAATTATTGTCCGAAGGTTTATTCAATTCTGTTACTCCCGCGGAAGCCCATAAGGTATTGGAGATACTCGAAGGCCTTCCTCCATCGGTTCTCCTGTCATTGAGGGTAATGATGAAGCTGCGAGGTGATTGGAACAGGTTTATTGAGAAAATTTCCCCGAAGGACACTACCAGGCTAACGGGCATGTTGCAAAATATGGATGTGGATGTGGGGTACATAATGCCGGGGGATGACATACGAATTGAATTGTATGTCGATGCCGAAATAAAAAAAGAACTGTCTTTAGATTATAACGTGACTTCATTGGGAGTTAGGCTTATGCTCATTCCCGAGGCTGTGCAAATTTCGGAAATGTTGCCACGGGAAGCAGCCACCAAAATTGCACAGACCTATATCGACGAAGGTTATATATATGAGCCATTTGTTAAATTAATGGTTATTAGTCGTGGAAATTCCTATGCCCCTGACACAGGCAACACTCATCAAAGTATCTGGTTTGAATCCAATATTGTAATCCACAGAAGTGCACCGGTAGTAATGAAGAGAGACAGGTTAAAGTTGTTTATTGAGTATATCAGCGTAACAAATTTTAACGACAGTCGCACCGTTTCTGCGCGACTTTATTATTATAAATGGATTGACGATAATAAGAATCAGCCTGAATTTTTTACTACAGAACCGTTCCAGGCATGGGATATGGCTCTGGCTAAGGCTTTTGAGCCGCCGCCCGTTTCACCACTGCAGAAATTTCTGGATTTTATGCGCATCATACAAAGTATGATTGATGTTTCAAAAGAAGAAGATAAAGTGACGATGCAGGATACAATGACAAAATATTTAGATTGGCTTGATAATCATATTGATGATCCTGAAATAGATAAATATGAACCACTGGAAATATGGAAACAGTTATATAGCATATCCTTTGATGAACGCATGAAGAGATTGGATGAAACGCATCTCCGGAAGGCCCGGGAAAAAATGTTAGATGCCGAATATTCACCGGAAAAAATGGAGCAACGGTCAGCCAAATGGAATGAGTTTTATAACCTGGCTTTAAAATTATGGGGGTATAAAGCGAAAAATTTCCCTTACGTTATTCCTGTTCCTTCCCAAGGCGAAGATATTCTTGTATGGGATGATCATCGCCAGGTTATATATAATAAAATGGGCGGGGAGCTTTTGAAATGGGCAACAGACCATATGAAGGATGAGAATTTTACTAGTGCGGACCCACACTCTATATTATTAAGTATTTTAAAAGCCGGTGCTTACGATCAGCAATTGAATGAAGCAGGTTTGAAACCCGTGAAGCATGAACATATTGACAGGCATGAGTTATTAGCCGGTACAGTATTTTCTTCTTTTGGTGAAGCAATAGCAAAAGGGCTATTGGCCGTAGCAGCAGTAGGGGCGGCGGTTGGTTTGGGTATTATTTCAGCTCCGGTGGCTTTAGTGTTTATAGCTGGATTGGCTGTATATGCTGGTATAACTTCTTACTTTCAACGGAGAGAACAAATAGAAAGGTCGGGATATGATGTGCCCATTCCTGAAACCATGCTTCATTCCATTGGAGATGTAGTGGGCTTATCGCAGTTGATTGAAGGCATTACCGGCGAAAAATTAGGGACGGGAGAAAAACTACTAAGTATAGAACGGTCAGAAACTTTAGGAGAAGGAGGAGCCAATATCGCATTAAATTTAGTTGGTAGCAGGGCTTACAGGGGAGCTCAGAGATTGGGACAGAATTACCGATTGAGTCGACCCGGTCTTCTTCCTCCCGGCCCCGAGGGTGGAGTGCAGTTTCCGGCAAGAGAAGCCGCCAGGCCAATAGCGCCACCACCTTCTAGTGCAGGATTAGGTGGTGTCGTTGAAAAAATGAGAAATGCATTGCCACAGGAATTACGGGTAGGATTTGATATGTGGATTGATGAAATTGTTAAAGGTAGTAAAGATCCCCAGGAGGTATTGAAAAAAATACCTGAAAATAAGAGACTGGAAGTTTCTACACGAAGAGCAACTGACTTCAGTAATAAGTTAATCGAGGCTGCCAAACTTGAGTATGCTAAAGCAAGAGCAGCTGATAATCCATTGAACCCGATCTCCAGGTTTTCCAAAAAGATCGGTGATATAGAAGTACTTTACAATGATGAAGCTGCATTGCAACGATATATTGACTACGGGGCCGAAATAGCACAGGCACAAAAAATCCATAACATTACAGGAGAGCCTGTCCGCCTATTTGTTGATACAGTCAGTGGAATTGAATATCCTGGAATTGACGGCACAATCGGGATAGTACCAAGGCCATTATCATTAAAACATGGCGGCGCTGCTTCCGGCCCGCAGTATGCAAGGTGGGCAGCGGGAGAAGCCGCAGTAAAAGCTAAAGCTAATGGCTATACGCATGTGGAAGTACGAATAGAAGTAGAAGGCACCACTATTGCAGAAGTATTGGCAGCATGGGATACACCTCCCGCGTTAGCTAAACAAGGGTTATCTCCGGTCTTTGATGCCGGTGGCACCATAGCCAGGATAATTATTCATGCCAAAGATGGAATTCGTATAATTAATCCCCCATTGCAGGGTCCGGCCTTGCCAGGCGTGGGTATACCAGATGACAACGAACACGAAATTAAGCGGTAAAAGCCCCGCTGATGAAAACTTATTCACTTTTAAACCCAAATAAATTTCTTTACTGGAAAAATCATTTTGAAAATATCTCTAACCGAAAAATAAAGCAGAACCGATTCAAAGGTTCTATCCAATTCAAAACCTGATAATTAAAATAAAAAATATAATCTTAAAAACTTTAATCACCATGTCAAAACAAATCAAAAACGACGAAAGGGTATACACTTACCGTAATGGTACAAAGATCTATTTAAATAAAGAACCCGACCAATTTGTAGTAAGAGCGAAACCCGAGGAACTGGTAGAAAAGGGGATCAGGGGAACAATGGAGAAAGTCTCCGCAGCTTCAACTAAAGTAACAGTTAGCAATGATATGCGGGATCCCTTAATGGCAGAAATGCGCCAGGAGATTGTTACCCATCATGCATACACGCAGGAAGACAATGATGCTGAATTCCTCGTAACCGACCGTATCCTGATTACTTTCAGGCAAACGCTTACCAACGATCAGCTCAGCCAGTTTATGGCAAAGTATGCGCTTGTGCTGAGAAGCCAGTATTCAGAAAAAGAATATTTATTGCAGCTCACAGATCAAACCAATATGAATCCCCTGAAACTTGTGGTAGTGATAAATGAAACGGAAAGCGACCTTGTAGAATCCTGTGAACATGATCTTAACAAACGGATGACGGTAAGTCTCAATATGCCCGCTGATGCTAAATACATGCAGCAATGGCACCTGCATCCCCACTTCACACATTCGGCCGTTGACCCCCGTTCCTGTTCCAATTGCGAAGGGGCCTGGAACCTGCTGAATCATTTCGGAAGTAATGATGTAGTGATAGCTGTTACTGATGACGGCTGTAAAATTGATCATCCCGATTTTGATATGGCTAATAAATTTGCGCACTGGGGATATATGCAGGGAAGCAATCTGATCAACAGGGATTCTATAAGCGCAAATCCCCAGAATATGTACCAGTCAGGGGCTGATCATGGTACCTGCTGTTGCGGAGTGGTGGCTGCTGAAATAGATGGTACGCTTACAGTAGGCGCTGCGCCGGGTTGCAGGCTATTGCCAATCAAATGGGAGTCAAGCGGAACAGGCTTATTTATCAGCGATAGTAAAATGATGACAGTGCTTGCTTTTATTGCAGACAAAGCCGATGTGGTTTCCAACTCCTGGGGGTCTTCACCACAATTTAGTTTCGCCTCAAATGTTATTACCAGGATCACCCAGCTAGCTCAAACCGGTGGAAGGCGGGGAAAAGGAATTGTCTTTTTGTGGGCCGCGGGCAATGAAAATTGTCCAATCAAACATTCCGGAAATATGGATATCCCATACGATAACGGGTATAGTCCTTCCGGAAGCTGGCGGGGCGTTAAAACATCCAGAAATTTTGAACATAATTTAACCGCTGTCCCAGGCGTAATGCATATTGCTGCATTGGCAAGCAATGCCCAGCGTAGCCATTATTCCAACTACGGGCAAGGTATTTCACTTTGTGCTCCCTCAAGTAATTCGCATGAATATTGGCGCATGGCCGTAACGGGACTGGGAATTATGACAACTTCGGGCCGGTCACCTTTCTTCGATTCGCAATTCGGGGGCACATCAAGCGCTACACCATTGGTAGCCGGTATTGCCGGACTGGTTATTTCTGCAAATCCAAACCTGAATGCCCTGGAAGTAATTTCAGTATTACAAAAGACGGCTGCTAAGAACCTAAACATGACGGCTTATTCTCCCACACCGGGTTCATCTTTCGATCCCAATACTTCATGGGATATTTCACCTGTTGTTCCTTTT
Source organism: Chitinophagales bacterium (assembly GCA_038213285.1). Taxonomy (GTDB): domain Bacteria; phylum Bacteroidota; class Bacteroidia; order Chitinophagales; family Chitinophagaceae; genus Ferruginibacter. Next base: position 19,386 of record JBBQTL010000003.1, on the reverse strand, counting down.
GACAATGGAAATTTTAATAGTATCAGTCATGCGGATGGTAGCTGGAGTGGTTGGTTTGGTTTTGGTAAAGTAAATGCGGAAGCCGCGGTTGCAGAAGCACTACGCACGGCTAACAATTCTACCGGGGGCAGTGGTACCATTAGCAAATCTTCGTCCCCTTCTAAAGCGATTCCTGACAATACCCCGGCGGGTATAACTGATGTTATCACTATAAATGGAGGAGGTACAATATCTTCGCTGAAAGTTGATCTCGATATCACCCATACCTATGTTGGTGATCTTGTTGTAAAAATTATTTCTCCAAAGGGCACCCTTGTTGTATTACAAAACCGCAATGGAGCAAGCGCCAAAAATATCAATAAAACATATGACCTTCAAAATACGCCTGCATTGTCCGCTATCAATGGCGAATCGGCTAATGGTTCCTGGACTTTAGAACTTAGCGATATTGCTGCGATAGATGCGGGAGTGCTGAACAAATGGACCCTACATATTGTTTCGTCAGTTTCACAAGAGATATTGATGGAGGATATGCCAGGTATTTTAATACCTGATAATAATGTTGTTGGTATTGAACGAAACTTGAATATACCCGGCAATGGCATAATCAAAGAGATTGAAGTAAAAATAGATATCACTCATACTTATATAGGGGATCTGATCGTAAACCTTGTTTCACCAAAGGGCACGGTGGTAAGCCTTCATAGCAAATCCGGTGGTACAGCAGATAATATTATTAAGAGCTACAATTTTACCAACAATTTGAATCTGATGCCACTGAAGGGTGAACAATTACAAGGCACCTGGAAATTAAAAGTGTCGGATGTGGCAGGGCAGGATGTTGGGAAATTAAATAAATGGTCGGTAAAAATCATTAAGGAATAAAGCTTTAAAAATTAAATATTCAAATACGCCTTAGGTATCAAATGATAAAAACTCACACCTGACCTGGTAGTGTTTTTAACCAACGTCCATTTCAGAACGGGGTCTACCGCTTTTAAAATCTGTAAAGCAGGCGGATAGCAACTGTGTTCATTGTAATATAAAATAGTGTTGCAGTTGTTTCAACCAGCTTCGCAACCTATCGCGCCATTTATTGCCTGGTATTTTACCAGGGCGGCCCTATATACCGTTTATTTAAACCTGATGCCCCTTATGCTGACTATCGGGTAAACCATCAGATTACAATACATGCGTTACCTTTGCAGGGGCTCAAATTTTTATGCCTGTATCATGCTTACCAGAACCTGCCCATCTTAAATGTATAAAATGATCAAATTTTTTTTTGTATTCTCTATAACAGTATCCTGCTGGTTTAACTCCGCCTCCCAGTCCACCCGCTGGCAACAACGGGTAAAATATAACATGAACATCGATGTGGATGCTTCTACTAACAGGTTCACAGGAAAACAAAATCTGGAGTATACCAACAATTCGCCGGATGTATTGACCCGGGTGTTTTTTCATTTGTATTTCAATGCATTTCAACCAAACAGCAGCATGGATGTGAGAAGTCGTGAACTGGGAAAGTTGTTGGTCAACGGCAAACCTGATTGGGACCCCAGGGTAACGGACCGCATCAGCAAACTTACACCCGATGAAATTGGCTATCAGAAGATCATCTCTTTAAAGATGAATGGTGTAAAACAGCCATTTAAATACCATGAAACAATTTTGGAGGTCAACCTGACAAAGTCAATTACTCCAAAATCCAAAGTAAAGTTTGATGTGGAGTTTGAAGCACAGGTACCCTTACAGATTCGCCGAAGCGGGAGGGATAACCCTGCTACAGGCATTCGATACAGTATGAGCCAATGGTATCCCAAGATCTGCGAATATGATTATGCCGGGTGGCATCCTACGCAGTATGTAGCCCGGGAGTTTTATGGTGTATGGGGTGATTTTGATGTAACCATCAATATTGACAAAACTTATAAATTGGGAGGTACCGGCGTACTGGTGAATGCCGGCGAAATAGGATGGGGCTACGACTTGCCTGGTACTGAGCTAAAACCAACTGCCGCCGCTAAGCGAACCTGGCATTTTATTGCAAACAATGTACATGATTTTATGTGGGCCGCCGATCCGGAATACAAACACAGTTCCGTTAAAATAAGAAACGGGCTTACCATTCATGTTTTGTATAAATCAACAACGGAAGATGAAGTAAAATGGGAGGGGTTGCTGTCCATGGCAAAAAATGCCTTTCCTTATATTGAGAAAACATTTGGGGCCTACCCTTACCCGCAATACTCTTTTATAAGGGGAGGCGATGGAGGGATGGAATACCCTATGGCAACCCTGCTGTCTGATGTGGGTGGGGCAATGCATGAAATGATGCATAGCTGGTACCAGGGAATGCTGGGCACCAATGAAGCTGAATATGCCTGGATGGATGAAGGTTTTACTCAATATGCAGGCAGGCGGGTATATGCAGCACTGGATACTGCAAAAGTATTTGCGCAGGCAGCTAATTATAATAACTATTATAACCTGGTTAAAAGTGGCCTGGAAGAGCCACTTACTACATTTGCTGATCATTTTAATTCGAACTTTGCTTCTGCAGCATCTGCCTATTACAAAGGATGTGTTTTTATAGAGCAGTTAGGGTATATTGTGGGTGCCGATATTAGAGATAAAATTTTATTGGATTATTATAACCTATGGCGTTTTAAACATCCGAATCCAAATGATTTTATACGAGTGGCTGAAAAAGCAAGCGATATTAAATTAGACTGGTATAAAGAGTTTTGGTGTAATACTACCAAAACAATTGATTATGCCATTGATAGTTTGTGGGAAGAAGGCGGTGTGTCAAAAATCAGGATAGTAAGAAAGGGCGATGTGCCTATGCCCATTGATCTTCAGCTTTCATTTAAAGATGGCACTATTGAAATGCACTACATGCCACTCAACCTGATGTTGGGATCAAAACCTTCCGAAAATGTATCTGAGCAAAGAATTGTACATGAGGAATGGAGATGGACACACCCAACTTATATTGTAACTTTTAAAAGACGCCTGACTGATTTGAAAATGGCCGAAATAGATCCATCTAAAAGAATGGCGGATGTTGATCAGCGAAATAATGCATTACTACTGAATTGGTAATTTATTGTACCGGTCAAACGGTTACTGCCTGACCGTTACAATTTATGATGGGAAGTGCAAAAATCCGAATAGTTTATATTAAAAGAAATGTCCGTTTCCCTGGTTAATAATTAAATTGTTCTTTAACTACCAACCAGTAATCAATATGCAAATAGCAATCCGGCGGGCAACATTAGCCGATGCGGAAACGCTTTCGGTCATTTCGGCAAAAACCTTTTACGATACCTTTACAGGTACCTGCACGGAAGAAGACATGCAATCCTTCCTGGAAGCGTATTTTAATTTGTATCAGGTGCAGGCTGAATTAAAAAATGTCAATGATTTTTATTTCCTGGCCGAATCAGCAGGCAGGGTGCTAGGATACCTTCGTTTTATGGAAGACTACGCCAACTTTCCAAAAATGAAACAGTGGAGGGCATTGGAATTAAAAAGAATTTATGTAGTAAAAGAATTTCACGGTAGTGGGGTAGCACAACAACTTATGGATTTTACTCTTGATTTTGCAAGCAGGAATAAATATGAGGTGGTTTGGCTGGGTGTTTGGGAACACAATATAAGAGCTCAAAAGTTTTACGAAAAATACGGGTTTGTAAATTCCGGACATACGCACAATTTTCCGATTGGCAACACACCACAAACCGATTACTGGTTTTGGAAATTCATGTAATAAAAAAAACCTTCGGTTAACCGAAGGTCTTTTTATTTGTGCCTATGCTTATCAAGCTCGTTCTTATCTGCCGAAATATTTATTGACTGCTTCAATCCTGTTTCCTACATGTAATTTCTCGTAGATATGATATACATGTTTTCTCACTGTTTGCGGACTGATAAATAACTGGTCAGCAATTTCTTTGTACAACAATCCTTTGGATAGCATTTCAAGGATTTCTTTTTCCCGCCTGGAAAGTACGCCCAGCGAATCGGGTGATGCGGCGGAAGCACTCTTATTTTGAAAAGTCGTTACCACTTTGCGTGCAATCTGGCTGCTCATAGGTGCACCGCCTTCGTATAATTCTTTAATTGCATCCAGCAATTTGTCTGGAGCTGTTTTCTTAAGTACATATCCACTTGCACCCGCACTCAGTGCTTCAAAAATCTTTTCATCCTCTTCATAAATGGTACACATCATAAATAAGATGTCAGGCATTTCTTCTTTTAAGATTCTTACTACTTCAATGCCATTGATACCACCCAGGTTAATGTCCATTAATACGATGCTGGGTCTTAAAAGTGGGATATTAATAATTGCCTCCTCACCATTTACACATGAACCGGCTAATGTATATCCATCGGCCATGTCTATAATCTGTTCAAGCGCATTGCGAATATCATTGTTGTCTTCTACTATTGCTACTGATATATCCATAATGGCAAAGTTGGACTAAAATTTAATAATATGCAATACCCTAAAGTGGGTATTGTCGCCAAAACTGTTTACTTTTTAGATGGCAACCTGTAACAGAAACTTGTCTTTGAAATGAGGCTCCTCAAATATCTTTTCTATTTCCCAAATGCGGGGTTTACAATTGCTTTCAAATATTTCCTTCGTTAAATCGCCCCCTTTCAGGCAAATCAGCCCATTTGGTTTGCTTCCTTTTTTTAACAGTGGTTTACTCCACCACCAAAGATCTTTGAGCGGGGCAACTGCTCTTGAAACTATGACATCAAATTTCCGGTTTTTAATTTCTTCTGCCCTGCAATGCTGGGTACTGATATTGTGTAATCCAATAGCCGCAACTACTTCATTTATAACCTTTAATTTTTTATTGATGCTATCTACCAGGTGAAAATGGGTGTGAGGGAAAAAAATTGCGAGCGGAATACCCGGAAATCCTCCGCCACTGCCCAAATCCATTATTTCTGTACCGGGTACAAAATCAAATTGGGTAGTAATTGCCAGGGAGTGGAGTACATGGTGTTCATAAAAGTTATCCATATCCTTTCGGGAAATCACATTGATTTTTTCGTTCCAATCGGTATATAATTCCTTAAGTGCAGCAAATTGTGCCAATTGGGTTTCAGTAAAATCAGTAAAGTATTTGAGTAATATTTCCATGCGTTCAATACAGTGTATTAATATTTGTAAAAAGGCTTACCTAATGGTGATCGTCCAATCATCCTTTGTTATTTTAAACGAGACCCGCTTGCTATCAGGTGAACAAAAATATGCATAGTCAGCATGTATCGATTTCGATTCACCATTTACCATTCACGAATCAATTCGTCACATGACACTTAACATAGCAATAGGTTTATACAACGATTCTAAGCTTTTATTCCTTCATTAGGGAATTTACTTTCGGCACCTTCATTATTTCCACCCGGCAGCCGGTTTTTTTAACAAGGTGGCTGCAAAGATGAAATAATAAAAAAACATCCACACATCAAAAAATAAAAAGAAGGGGTAAAGGTCTTTTTCATTCAGCTTTTTCATAGTGGGATAAAATACAAACGCCTGTATAATAAACCTCATCATGAAAACCAGCAATGCCATTTGCCAGCTAAATAGAATAAATGTAACGACCAATAGGGGATAAAATAAAAAATGAGAAAGGGAATACAGTCCAAGTAAAAACTTATGTACGGGACGATAGTATTTAGCTGTACTGTAGTGTCTTCTCTTTTGCTTTATCCACTGCCCCCAGCTATCGGGTGGTTCACTAAGGGTAAAAGCTTCTTCCGCAATATTTATTTTTGTATTTTTTTCGGTAGCTGCTGTATTAATAAAAAGGTCATCATCCCCACTTGCCACATGGTTAAATGCAGAAAAGCCTTTGTGACGAAAAAAGATTGTCTTCTTATAACTCAGGTTTCTTCCAACACCCATATAAGGTTTGCCTGCCAGGGCGTAGGTAAAGTATTGCAAGGCGGTGTGAAATGTCTCCCATCTTACCAGTTTATTCAGTAACCCGCTTTTTTTATGATATGGACCATAGCCCAGCACAATTTCAGTATCATCATCATAAGTCTCCTGCATTTTATCAATCCACCATTCACTGGCTGGTACACAATCAGCATCAGTTAACAATACCACTTCGTGTTTGGCCGTTTTAATACCGATGCTTAGCGGGAATTTTTTGCCGGGAATTAGTTTCGCTTCCTGCTTTAATTCTATCACTTTCAACTGCCTGAAACTTCGCTCAAATTCCTCCAGTAAATATTTGCTATCATCAAAAGAGTTATCGTTTACTACAATTACTTCATGCGTAGTTGAGTATTCCTGTACCAGCGAACCCGGAAGATTTTTAGCAAGGTTAGCAGCCTCATCCCTTGCGCAAATGATAACTGAAACCGGATGTGTATGTTGGTGGGTTTTGTTGGCAGGCTTGTAAAATGCCAATCTTGCAAAGAAAAAAAGGTAATAAAATATTTGAATAAGGGCTACCAGGCATAATAAAATAAAAATAATCCCATGCCAATGCAGTAGAAGGTTAGTTAGGTTCATGACCGCAAAAATAAGCCTTCTGTAAGTTTAATTGCAAAAGCTATTGGAAAGGGCGCATTTAATATTATAGAACTGGATAGAGGATTGCCAACTATTGGTAAAGGCTTTATTGAATTGACAATAACTTGCAAAAGGTTGGCAACCCTTGCGACAATGATAAATGTGCCCCTTAAAAGCTGTTTAAAAACGATTTATTTGTTTACCATCTTTGCTTTTTATGGCATCGACATTGGCGTCCGCCGCGGCGGATCAAAATCAGTTCCCAAAGCTATCGGAAATTTGCATCTTCAGCTTTCTGATTAGGTTACTCCAATTAAATTTAAACAGCTTCTTAAAAACACATGGAAGACTATAAACTTTCAATCAGGGTTACAAACTTTCAACTGATGATCATAAACTTCCAATTCCAAATACCTTCCGTTACTTTATTGGCGGAGCTACTGGGTAAAGCTTTTCTGATAAAGGCCATGAAAATGCGGTGACAAGAGTGCATTTCAAATTGTCGCTCTTTATTTTAGAACTAAAGAAAGAGTAAATCGACGTTAAGGCAGTCAGACGTTTAGTTATCAAAGAAATAAAAACGTCTGAACGCCTTAACGGCAAAACTATGTAACCGGTGCATGCTGTTACAATTTGAAATGCGCCCGGTATCAATGCTACCAATCAATTTCACTAAATAAACAATATTTTTGCATCCCGCCTGGTTTTTATAGGCGGGATTTTTTTATGGCAGCACTTCAATTTCAATTACAACATTCCGATAATCTTACTAAGGCAAGAGTAGGGAAAATTACGACTGATCATGGTGAAATAAACACACCCATCTTTATGCCGGTGGGCACGGTTGGCAGTGTAAAAACGGTAACACAGCAACAATTGCGCAAAGATGTAAATGCACAGATTATTTTAGGAAATACCTACCATCTGTTTCTAAGGCCTGGTCTTGAAACACTGGAAGCTGCGGGAGGATTACACCAGTTTATGGGATGGGACCGGCCCATATTGACTGATAGTGGTGGCTACCAGGTGTTTTCGCTGGCTAATAACCGTAAGATAAATGAAGAAGGAGTCATCTTCCAGTCACATATTGACGGCAGCAAACATTTGTTTACGCCTGAGAAGGTAATGGATATTCAGCGTGTCATTGGCGGTGATATCATCATGGCATTTGACGAATGTCCGCCCTATCCCAGCGATTATAACTATGCCAAAAAAAGTATGGAACTAACCCATCGCTGGCTCGACCGTTGTTTTAAACATTTTAATGAAACACCCGACAAGTATGGTTATACGCAGAACTTATTTCCAATTGTTCAGGGGAGTACTTTTAATGATTTGCGTTCCGCTTCAGCAGCATTCATTGCCTCAAAGAATGCTACAGGAAATGCGATAGGAGGACTGAGTGTTGGTGAACCTATGGAAATGATGTATGATTTCACCGCCCATTGCTGCGACATACTACCGGCAGAAAAACCTCGTTATTTGATGGGCGTGGGTACACCCTGGAATATACTGGAATGTATTGCCCTGGGTATTGATATGTTTGATTGTGTAATGCCCACCCGCAATGGCCGCAATGCAATGCTTTTTACAACCAATGGAGTAATTAATATTGATAATAAAAAATGGGAACGGGATTTTTCTCCAATTGACGCTGGTTTTGAATGTGAAGTGAGTAACTATTATAGCAAGGCATACCTGCGCCATTTAATAAAGGCTAAGGAAATGCTGGGGCTTACCATTGCCAGTATTCACAACCTGGCGTTTTACCTGTGGCTGGTTAAAGAAGCAAGAGCCCACATTATTGAAGGCGACTTTAATAGCTGGAAAAATGAAATGACTATTAGGCTGCAGCAACGGTTATGATGGATGGATGGATGGCCGGTGTTCACAACCAACGGCGTGTATTTTACCGGTGAGGCCTGATTTCAGGCGTTCATTTTTTATTTTGAAAAGCCATCTAATTAAATTCGTTGGGGATATCATTGATTTGCCAGGATGGCATAATAATTGAAAACTGCATTCATCATTTTAGTTTTATCTTTAGTATGAACTTAAATAAACCCACTATGAAAAATTTTTATTACCTGGCGGTAATTTTTTTTACGCCCTTATTTATTTCCGCACAGGGAACGCAGCCTATGAATTTACCAAAAGATGCGACAGTAGATGTTTCTATTGCAGATGCCAAGTCGGGTAATATGCTCAATCATGAAATTGTTATTTTCAGGAGTAAAATTAATAACAGGGAGTACCAGGGCCTGAGTGATTCGGCCGGAAAGTTTGCCCTTCGATTGCCCGCTGGTGACAAGTATGAAATCTTTATCCTGGGATTCAACGATTCTACCAGTTACAATGTGTTGGATATTCCTGCTTTAAAGGGTAACCAGTTTTATAAAAATCCATTTAAAGTAGACATACAGTTTGAAGCACCTAAATCCTTTGTACTCGACAACTGTACTTTTGAATCGGGCAAGGCAACTTTAAAACCTGAGGCCTACGGAGTGCTGGACGACCTGGTGGAATACCTGAAACGAAAGGAAGATGAAAGAATAGAAATTGGAGGGCATACGGATAATGTGGGCAAGGCGGAAGCCAATATGATTTTATCAACCAACCGGGCAAATACGGTAAGGGCTTATTTATTAACGAAGGGAATTGATCCGGATAGGCTTTATTCAAAAGGCTACGGAATGACGGTTCCCATTGCTGAAAATGATGATGAGGAAGGCAGGCAAATGAACCGGAGAACGGAGGTTAAAATAATTGAGTAGCCCATCCAAACTACGGGAAATGCATTAGTGGCTGAAGATAAAACCCTTTAAAAGTAAAGATTAACAATTTTAATAGACCTGCTGCCCATTCCATTTGGGGATGGAGGTAATCTCAATTTTTCAGGCTCCACGTTTTAGGTTAGTTTTGCCGGCATATAATTTCATGAAGAAAATTGATAGCTACATACTAAAGAAATACCTGACTACTTTTTTCTTTTGTTTATTATTATTTACCGCAATTGTGGTGGTGATAGATATCAGCGAGAAAACGGATGATTTCGTAAAATCTAAATTGCCTGTAAGTAAAATTATTACGGATTATTATTTTGGCCTGGTTCCGCGTATTGATGCCATGCTCTTTCCTTTATTTGTATTTATCGCAGTTATATTTTTTACCGCAAAAATGGCGGAGCGTTCCGAAGTAATCGCCATATTAAGCGCAGGCGTTAGCTTCCGGCGTTTTCTGCTGCCTTATTGGATTGGAAGTCTTTTTTTAGCCGGTATACTCTGGCTGGTATATCAATTTGTATTACCCAGGGCCAATGCTATCTGGGGCACGTTCGAAGCTAAATATGTTGACTATTACAACCCTGCCGATTCCAGGTCATTTCCACAAAATTATTATTTCAGGCTCGATTCTAATTCCTATGCCGGGATTAAATATTATGATACCAGCAATAAAACCGGTAGTAATTTCTTTATTCAAAAATTTGAAAATAATCAGTTGAAGTATAACCTGCGGTCAGATAATATTGCATGGGATACGGCTGCAAAAAAGTGGCGGTTGAATAGTGTTATGGAGCGTTTTTTTACAAAGGATAAGGAGCGGCTAAAGCATCACCCTACGCTGTTGATGACGTATAATTTTAAACCCATTGATTTAAGAAAGGATGAGTATTTAAAAGATCGGCTGCCTACACCTGAGTTGAAAGAATTGATAAGAAAAGAAGAAATGAGAGGATCCGAAGGAATTAATGCGCTGCTTGTTGAAAGATATAACCGGGATGCCATCCCCGTTTCTGTAATTATTTTATCAATGATTGGCGCTACACTTGCTTCCCGCCGGGTAAGAGGTGGTAGCGGATTTCACCTGGCGGTTGGTGTTATATTGAGTGTATTATATATCCTGTTTGGCCGCTTCTCCCTGGTATTTGCTACCAAGGGAAATTTTACACCCTTTCTGGCTGCATGGGTACCCAATATTATATTTGGATTGCTGGCTTATTATTTTTACAGGAGGGCAGCGAGGTAGGGAATGAATAATGAATAATGAATAATGAATGATGAATGATGAATGATTAATTAAGAAACAATATCGTTTACCTGGCGATTTTTTTGTTGCGGATTTAAGTTTTTTTAATAATGAATGATCAATTAAGAAACAATATCGTTTACCTGGCGATTTTTTTGTTGCGGATTTAAGTTTTTTTATGGCAGTCTGCCGAGGCGGATTGTCACTCACTTTTGCTTTTTGTCCTTTGGCTATCAACTACACTTACTAAACGGCATTGATTTACAAATAAAGAATTACCCATTTGATATTGTTCTACATGAACAATTAAACGATTAATAATATTCATGTCCTTTCATTAAACTCTCTCCATTCATTACTCATCATTCATCACTCATTTCTCGCTATCCCTTTACAATTTTATTATAACTCGTTGCAATTCCCTTTATCAGTGAAGAACTGAATCCCTGGTGTTCCATCTCATTCAATCCTACAATGGTACAGCCCTTCGGCGTGGTTACTTTATCAATCTCCTGTTCCGGGTGAGTGCCGTTTTGCAGTAATAATTCTGCGGCACCCTTTACTGTTTGCGCTGCAATTAAATTAGCCGTAGCCGAATCGAACCCAATCTCGATACCACCCTGTATATTGGCCCTGATATATCGCATTGCGAAGGCCGTACCACAGGCGCCTAATACGGTGGCCGCATCCATTAGTTTTTCGTCTATCACAGCCACTTTACCCAGGTTGGCAAAGAGGTCTTTTACAAAACTCACCTGCGTATCACTTGCATTGGAATAACTAATGCAGGTCATACTTTCCTGTATGGCAATAGCTGTATTGGGCATTGCCCGAAAAACCGGTAATTTCTTTTTGATGTTTGTTTCAATTTCTTCCATCAGCACGCCAGTTACAACAGATACCAATATATGTTTTGGTGTGAGCACTTTTTTAAATCCATTCAATACATCACTTACCTGGAATGGTTTAATGGCCAGTATAACGAACTCACTGTTACGAACTGCTGCTGCATTGTCTGATGTAATGTTAACGCCCTTATCGGCCAGGTGTTTTATAGTAGCCGTATTTCTTTTGGTAACCGTAATATCCGCAGCCTTACAAAATTTACTCTTTATCAGTCCTTCCGCAATAGCACTTCCTAAATTTCCTCCACCTATAATAGCGATCTTTTTGTTCATGATTGAAATAGTTGATAGTTGATGGTTGATAGTTGGCGGTTAAAAGTTCATAGATAATGTTGTTAATTGTTTGAAACAATCAACCCATCGCTACAACGCAATCAATGCCTGTTCTGATTCATGCCCAGCCAACAAATTGCCAATTGCATCATCATATTTGTTTTCCCATTCCACAATACTATCCCAGTTTTCACCATCAATAATCACCGCACTTTCAGTTACAGTTCCCAATTGTTCAAATGGAAAATTGAAGGAAGCTAACTTTGCTTCAAAAGCCTCTGTTGATTCTTTATCAACCGATACAATCACCCTGCTTTGTGCCTCTCCAAACAACCAGGCGTCTTTGTTGATGGTTTTATGGGATGACACATCATAACCAAGGTTTCTATTGAATCCACTTTCTGTTAGTGTTATAAATAAACCTCCTTCACTTACATCGTGAGCCGAGGCAATTAAATGATGGGTGATCAAACTTTCAATGATCCGTTGGAGGGTAAACTCTTCTTCCAAATCAAAATGCGGTGCCGGGCTAAATTCTACTCCATGAATTTTATGCAGGTATTCAGATGAATTGATATCATTCCGGCTTTGCCCGATTAAATATATGGCATCTCCTGGTTTTTTAAAATCCATCGTCATTTTTTGATCTACATTTTCCAGTAAACCAACCATGCCTATAGTAGGGGTGGGGTATACTGGTCCGTCTGGCGACTGGTTGTAAAAACTTACATTACCACCGGTAACGGGGGTATCAAATTTGATGCAGGCTTCACCCATACCTTTAATGGCGTTTACAAACTGGTAATATACTTCGGGGTTATAAGGGTTTCCAAAATTGAGGCAATTGGTTACGCCCAATGGCTGGCCACCGCTGCATACGATATTCCTTGCAGCTTCTGCCACGGCAATCATTGCTCCTTTGTACGGGTCTGCAAATACATATCGGCTGTTACAATCTGTTGTAAGCGCCAACCCTTTATTGGTGGGCTTCGCAATTACAATGGCTGCGTCGGTTGGTTCATTGGTACTGGCGGTACCGGCACCAACCATGCTATCGTATTGAGTATAAATCCAACGTTTGCTCGCAATATTGGGTATTTGTATCAGTTTTTCTGCAACCGCTTTTAAATCTTCAGGCAATATAATGGTAGCTGCATTAAATGCTGCTATCTGATCAAAGTACGCAGGCTTGTTATATGGTCTTTCGTACTGCGGCGCACCGCCACCCAATACCAATTCTACGGCAGGAAGGGAGGCTTCCAAAACACCATGCATGTAAAATTCCAAAGAGCCTCCTTCTGTTACATAGCCAATTTCACTACAGGGAAGATCCCATTTTTCAAATACTTTTATCACGTCTGCCTCCCTTCCTTTTTCCACCACCATCAACATTCTTTCCTGGCTTTCGCTCAACAGTAATTCCCAGGCTTTCATATTTTGCTGACGCATGGGTACCTTTTCAAGATCAATCCTCATTCCTGAGTTTCCTTTAGCGCTCATCTCCGCCGTACTGCAGATAATACCTGCCGCACCCATATCCTGCATTCCTACAATAGCACCTGTTTTAATTACTTCAAGACAGGCTTCCAATAATTTTTTTTCCTGGAAGGGATCGCCTACCTGCACCGCCGGAAGGTCTTCCGCACTATCCGCTGTAATATTAGCCGATGCAAACGATGCACCGCCAATACCATCCTTGCCGGTAGCACTCCCAACAAAGAAAACCGGGTTACCCGGGCCTTCCGCAGTGGCGGAGATGGTTTCTCCATTTTTTAAAATGCCAACACTCATGGCATTTACCAGTGGATTGGTATGATAACACTCTTCAAAATAAATTTCTCCTCCTACGGTAGGTACGCCAAAGCAATTGCCGTAATGGCCGATGCCATGCACAACGCCTGCAAGCAAATGCTGGGTTTTTGCTTCTGTTAAATTGCCGAAACGAAGGGAATTTAGTGATGCGATTGGCCTTGCACCCATGGTAAATATATCCCGGTGTATACCACCAACTCCTGTTGCTGCACCCTGGAAAGGCTCTATGGCACTGGGGTGATTATGACTTTCAATTTTAAACACTACGCCGTACCCATCGCCTATATCCATCAGGCCTGCGTTTTCTTCACCCGCTTTCACGAGCATTTTTTTTCCATCCCGTGGCAGCGTTTTAAGCCATTTGATGGAGTTTTTATAACTGCAATGTTCGCTCCACATGGCGCTAAAGCAACAGAGTTCAGTAAAGTTCGGGGTGCGCCCAAGCTTTTGTTGTATCATTTCAAATTCGTCAGCAGTAAGGCGAAGTTGTTCTGCGGTTGTAACGGTTATTTCCATAATTGTATAAGAAAGTGCGAAAGTACAACCTGTATTTCTTTTTAACGAAGAGATGAATGTTTATTATTTTGGATCTGTCTTCCTCTAATTCATTATGTTCCTGTAAAAAAAAACCACCAGGCGTACTTCTTTTAAGGTAAGGTATCGGGAGCAGGCATTGTTTTTTTTGAATAGATAAGTTGATCAGTTCCTACATTGTATTCCTTTTTTAATGATAAAAAAAAAGACAAAGTTTTTTGAGGCCAGTGGTGATCCCTGGTGTAACTGCATTGGCAACAGTATATCACGTATTTTACTGGGGACTCCATTGATAGAAGGAATATCGAATGGGCAATATTGATCGATGTAAAAATTTATCATAATTCATGTTACTTCTTCCTGGCTTTCTTTCCCCATTTCTGAAAATTCATTTTTCTATTTATGCGTATGATACCTTTTAAGATTACAAACGATACCCCTCTGATCACAATTACGTTAGTAATATGTATGGAATTATTTAAGAATGGTAAACTGAATACTAATAAAAAATTAAGCTTCTTCTAATGGATAGTAAATAAATTTAATATTTACAATTTTCAACATTTAGCCTAAAAAGATGGAAGTATTTTTGCTACCATATCGATTATTGAAAATATTTACCGTATTTTGTGCATCTAAAACATAAAAAGCATGCAATCATTACGTTTTAAAGCAATTGAAAACCTTCGGGCTAACTCGGAGGTAAATGTAAAAGCCTCTACAAAAATCACTGCAATTTTTGGCGAAAATGTTTTTACTCTTAAAACTGCACGACAGTTTTTGAGTGATGAGGGGTTCAAAAGTTTATTAACTTCCATCAAAGGGGGCAAAAAAATAGATCGTAGCATGGGTAACCAAATTGCGAACGGTTTAAAAGCATGGGCTGAAAGTAAAGGAGTTACCCATTACACACATTGGTTTCAACCTTTAACTGATCAGTCTGCTGAAAAACATGATTCTTTCTTTACCCTAAAAGGAGATGGTACACCAATTGAAGAGTTTGAAGGTGCTGCTTTAATTCAACAGGAACCAGATGCTTCTTCATTTCCTTCGGGAGGATTAAGGGCAACCTTTGAAGCCCGCGGTTATACTGCCTGGGATCCTTCTTCTCCTATATTTATTATGGAAATTGGTAATGGAAAAACGTTATGTGTTCCTACCATTTTTGTTTCTTATACCGGTGAATCACTGGATGCAAAAACGCCTTTAATCAAAGCGCTGGTTGCACTCGATAAGGCTGCAGTAGATGTGGCTCAATACTTTGATAAAAATGTTTCTAAGGTTACTGCTACCCTTGGATGGGAGCAGGAATATTTTGTAATTGATGCTGCGATGGCCAATGCACGCCCGGATATCGTAATGACAGGCCGCACCGTATTTGGTCACGCACCTGCCAAGGGACAGCAATTGGAAGATCATTATTTTGGTGCCATACCAGAAAGGATATATGCCTTCATGAGAGATTACGAGTCGGAAGCTTACAAATTGGGTATTCCTTTGCGTACCCGCCACAATGAGGTAGCTCCTTCACAGTTTGAGTGCGCACCAATATTTGAAGAAGCAAACCTGGCGGTAGATCACAATACATTATTAATGGATGTGATGACCCGTGTAGCCAAGCGCCACGGACTGATTGTATTGTTGCACGAAAAACCATTTGCCGGTATCAATGGTAGCGGTAAACATAATAACTGGAGTATTGCAACTGATACAGGTATTAACTTACTGGCACCAGGCAAAACACCCAAAACAAACCTGATGTTCCTGACTTTTTTTGTGAACACCATTAAAGCGGTTCACGATTATGCCGGTTTATTAAGAGCATCCATTGCAAGTGCAGGCAACGATCACCGACTGGGTGCAAACGAAGCTCCTCCGGCAATTATTTCTATATTCATTGGTAAATACCTTACAGAAGTATTAAACCAGGTTGAAACACGTGTAGGAGGGAAATTTGATGAACAGGATGAAGCGATGCTTAAACTGGATATTCATAAAACGATACCGGAATTAATGCTGGATAATACGGACAGAAACCGTACTTCGCCATTTGCGTTTACCGGTAATAAATTTGAATTCCGGGCGGTAGGTTCCGCTGCTAACTGTGCTATCAACATGACTGTTTTAAATACGATTGTTGCGCAAACATTAAAGCAGTTTAAAAAAGATGTTGATGCATTTATTGAAGGTGGCGATAAGAAGGAAATAGCTATCATGCACGTAATTCAAAAATACATTGTTGAAAGTAAGACGGTATTATTTGAAGGAGATGGTTATAGCGAAGAGTGGGCAAATGAAGCAGAAAAAAGAGGTTTACCAAATGTAAAAACCACGCCGCTGGCTTTGGATGCTTATGTAACTGATTTGGCAAAGCGTGTTTTTGAAGCGAATGACATTTACACACATGCAGAACTGGAAGCACGTCATGAAATAATGCTGGAAGCATACATTAAAAAAGTACAGATAGAAGCAAGGACAATGGGTGAGTTGGCAACTTCGATTATTTTGCCATCCGCTGTAAAATACCAGAATGTATTGATTGAAAATATCAATGGATTGAAGGCTGCTGGTTTACCCCCAACTGCTTATACTAATCAATTGAATATCCTGGAAGAAATCAGCAACCATATCAACGCAATGAGTTCAAGTGTAAGGGATATGATTGAGGCAAGGAAGAAAGCAAATGTGATTGCCGATACCAGAGAAAAAGCAATTGCCTATTGTGATGATATCAAAGAAAAGCATTTTGACGAAATCCGCTATCATGTAGATAAGCTGGAACTGTTGGTAGATGACGAATACTGGACATTACCTAAATACAGGGAAATGTTGTTTTTAAGATAATCAGTACTGAAAGGTAAAATACTGAAATTGAATAGTTCATCTTATTGAGTGCCAGGTATTGCTATAGTTCAATAATAAAATTGTAGCATTGGTGCCATTTAGCTGGCAAGCAATCGTAAAAAAACCGGTTCACTGATGTGGCCGGTTTTTTCATGTAATATGAACTCTATCTTGCAAAAAATGCGTTAGGAGTTGCCGGTAGCTAAATATATAACGGTAATAAAATATTTGATAGCTATCTGATTGACTTCCGTCAGCCTGGTGGCAAAAAACTGCCGTTAATCTTTCTCGGCTACAAGGTACAGTTGTGCATCGCCTAATTTGAACGTTGCCTTATCAGTTGAACTATATAACGCAATTGTTTGTAAGCCAAACCGTTTCAGCAATCTTATGATTTCTGCTACGGTGTACACATGGTGTTTAAAATGATGGGTTTCCTGTGTGCCATTTTTGGTATAAGTAAGTGTTGTAAGTAAGCAACTGTCCCATTCATCATAATTGTTGCTGATGTCCATAACCAATCCAGGCAGCTCATATCTTTTTTCTTTGATGAACTTTGAAAGAAAACTTTCGGCCAATACGCCAGTATTGATTATCCATCGTCCACCTTTCTTTAGGCTGGTTGAAACCTTTTTCACAAATGTTTCCATGCCAACAAAATTAAAATAGCCAAAGCTGTTGCCAAGACAAAATGCGCCGTCAAAAGAACCACTAATTTCTACTGATAAAATATCAGCTTCTATCACCTGGATTGATAAATTGCCTTCATGCACTTTTGTTCTTAGCCCATTTAAAAATTCAATTGAAATGTCAACTGCTGTCACCTGGAATCCTTGTTTTGCAAGCCCGACAGCATGCCGGCCGGTACCGCAGGGTATATCGAGAATGAATGAACCGGCAGGTACATTGAGCACGTCTGTTATAAACGCAACTTCAGCATCGGTCCATTCCTGTGTAGCGGCTTTTTCCCACATCTCGCAATTGATGCCAGAGAAAAAAGTTTCATACCAGTTATCGGGAATATCGTTTGTCATATATATTTAGATTTATTTTTTTCATAGTTCCACAAGCCATAGCTTTTCGTCCAGGCTTGTGTTTTGTAGCGATACCAAAAATGCAGGATGAGTCCAAAAATAAACCCAATCAGCAGGATAATCCAGAACACCTTTTCACCACGGAAGAAATAGAATGCAATAATTAATACAGTATATTTTACCACTCTAAACCAGGCAGGTTGTGCATGTTTTGAGAAGGCAACTTCTATTTCGCGTCGTAGTGTTTTAGAGAATGACATTGCGGTTTAATTTTTACTATTGTTCATACACAATCTTTCCATCAATCATTGTTAGTATACTTTTTGTGGCAAGCAATTGCTGCGACGGTATCGTAAAAATATCTTGCGATAACACAACCATGTCTGCCAGCTTCCCGGGCATTAATGTACCTTTTTCTTTGTCTTGAAACTCTGCGTAGGCATTGATTTCGTATATGCATTTACTGCTTGTTCCCTGTTTATATTTTCTGTTGAATCAGTTTGGTTAGCGGTGCACATCATAATATCAAAAGAAGGATTGGTAGTCCCATCTGGCGACATACCGACAATGATACCATGATTTAGCAAAGACTTTAGCTGGCTATTCGTTGAGTATTTTGATGTATGCATCATCAGGATGCCATAGTCTTTTAGTACTTTCATTTGCGCTTCCGAAATACCTTGATCAGCCAAGTTTGTAACGGGGAACTGAGAGAACGATATCTTATACGTCGTTCCGATGTACTAATATATACTTTTCATCGGAAAGATTTTCGTTTAATTCATTGTACACTTCTTTTCCTGATCCTGTTTCATCAATATGCCGTGTTGTAAATTCTGTG
The DNA here is from genome assembly GCA_038213285.1 of Chitinophagales bacterium. GTDB lineage: Bacteria > Bacteroidota > Bacteroidia > Chitinophagales > Chitinophagaceae > Ferruginibacter. The sequence goes on along the minus strand of JBBQTL010000003.1, from coordinate 561 downwards.
TTGGATTGAAAAAGCGAGGATGGGTTTGCGTTGGCGAAATCTTTAAAGTCTTTTATCATGTGCATCTGGTCGAAATAACCACATTCATGAGCGATGGCCGTCCAGTTGCTTTGCGGATTTTTGAGCCTTGTGTTGATGGCATTGTTAAACCTCAGAAGACGGCTATAGAACCTGGGTGAAACACCTGTCTGTTCATTAAACTTTCTTGAGAAATTTCTAACGCTCATATTTGCTTTACGTGCATATTGATCAACACTTAGCAAAGGAACACAGTTAGAAAGTTGGTTGGAGATATACTTTATACCGTCGTATAAATTAAAAGCGTTCTTCTGTAGATTCAGAAAATGCAACAAAAATTCATCCGATAAACAAGCCATCCGATTTATATTCACCGCATAGTGATGAATTTTTAAAAATTGAGAGAAAAGGTTTAATTTAATGGTTCAAATTGTATTTAAAAATTGCGCCCAGCGAATACGATACTGCTTGTCCTGATCACATTTTTTTCAATTGGCCTAAAAGCCCAATTATGCTCTGGCAGTCTCGGCGACCCCGTTGCTA
>JBBQTL010000002.1:0-90142 GCA_038213285.1 Chitinophagales bacterium | reverse complement strand
AGCATTATCTATCCTGGCTGAATATTTTCCGGTATGCGGTTTTGTAGCATCAAGGGCAGTAATACCCGGCCAAGTGCCCGTTTCTTCAAAGTTTTCCGCAAATATTTCATTGGATTTGGCATTGGTTGATTCTGCTATCGGGTAGCTTGAATTATAGCCCCAGATATAAGATTTAGTTAGGTCATTAGCTTTTTGCTGCATAGTGATGTTCCCAAAAGCATCATATGCATTAAACAAAATTTGTGCTTTATAAGAATTGGCTATCGTGGCATTACCATTTTTAATAAAAGCATTGGCACTCAGCGCCGAGCCATTTCCAAATGTTGCCAACGAATTCGATGAGCTTGTCTCCAATTTTAGTAACTGATCTGGATACGGGTTGTCACTTTTATAGGTAATAATATTATCTTCTGCAATAAATTGATTGGATAGTAGATTATTAGTTGTGTTTCTATTTTGTTTGAGTACAGTTTGTTCAATAATAGCATTAACCACGTGTAAGTCCTGTAATTTTTTAATACCTAATGCTTCTGAACCAGATGGTGTGCCACTAAAAATGTAATCAAATGGGTATTTTATCGTTGTTATAATTTCATCTTTCAATGCCTGAGAGCTTTTACTCGATTCGGTCTTAGTCTGCGCCAGTTGCAAATGAAGAGGGCTATATATATACCCTTTTATTGTTTCGACAAATTTAGTTGGGTCATTTTGATCATAAATTCTTTCCTTTCTTTCACTAAGATTATAAAATTCAGCAATAGTCGGGTAAAAAGAATATATCGGTGTTGATTGGTAAGGAGACATTGCTCCATTTTTTAATTCAATAAAATTCCTCCCTGTTTTAATTCCATATACTCTAAACTCATTAAAACTAATTGGTGTATTTATTACTTCTCTTGCTATGATTAACTGGTTATTTTTACGAGTAAAGTTTTTAGACCCTAGCTCAAATCCTCTTCTCCAATCAAAGCTTTCTACTGGAGCAAAAGGGAAACCGGCACCTGTGAAATCAGGGTAAGCTACAAAAGTATGCCTGCTTTCTCCATTGTCACCCTGATCCTCAATAACATGGCCATAGCCGACATAGCTACCCTGAGTTGTTGCAAGCGGATAATTACTAAATGATTGTCTTACCCTATAAGCACAGTCACCAATGAGTGCTAATGCCCCGCCTTCTTCAACAGGGGACGAGTACGCCCTTACACCCAAATCATACCCATAATCAGGAAAGTTTAAAAGAACACCACTTGAGTGAGTTATATCATTCTCAGGATGGTAACGGTAGGTTTTAATTATTGATCGACCTCCATTGCCCGGTTTGTCTTCAATTTGCTTTATTCTTAAACCTCCAACATTTCTTATTGCAAGGGTCTGGGTAGTCGCTATTAGTGCATTGAGAGAAACACTAAAGTTAGCTACAGCATCGATACCGCATTCAGTAATCAATCTAAGCTTGTATGTCCCGGCCGGCCATGACTCAGACGAGCCATTTAAGCTATTCTGTATCGTTCTGTATGGAATAGCATCATTATCTTTTATTACCTGACATTGCACGATATCGCAACCTTGCCATAACCAACTTTCCAACCCTGATACATTAAATTGAATAATTGCCCCTTGAGGGGGAATCACCAAGGTGGATGATTCATAAGGATTAGATAGGTTGGACACCTGATAATATGAGGCACTTAAAGAAATCCCCTGTTCTGTATAATCAGTTTCTGGTCGATTGTCAGAAACTGTGTTATTTTCATAAGTAAACACTGTTTCTCCTCCCGTTGGATAATTAATTTTATTTAAAATACCAACCTGCGCTTTATCCGGATTGGCTTTTCTGTTTGCCCCAGGAACAGAAATTACGGTCCCATTATAACTGACTGTGGTAAATGCTGCTATTAAATCGCCATTATTTAATGCTCCATTATAATAACCCCAGTGATCCTGTTCATAAGATAATCTATAAGGTAATTCAACCGATTCATTGTACTGAAATGTATAAGGAGATTTTGTAATTGTTGAACTTTCCTCTGTTACTGAAACAAGCTTTAGCCTTTTGGTATTTTCTGTAAACCTATTCACTCCATCGCTATTATTACCAAAATAAGAATACGCAAATCGGAATTTTTTTATTAACAAGTTGCTCTTCGTATAAATTTCCACCAAATCCAAAGACTTATCATCAACAAGGTCGCATCGGACATTATTATAATTAAATTTAAGATAGCCTTCACCAAAATCAATCCGGGCAAGCTTGTGCGTGCTGTAGTGATGAGTTCCAATGCATGGAGAAGGCGATGTCATACATAAATTGCCAGTCCCGTTATACGAAAAATACTTTGTCTGCCCTAATAAGGTTTGATACGTATAATATACCGGATCATAGGTAAAAGTAATTTCTCTTTTACCATCGCTGCTTTTAATATTGGTAAGATACCAGGCTGTGTAAGTGTTTTGATCATTCCCACAGTTGGATGAACTTACTTCTTCAACCTTAGTAAACGAGTAAACTGTACCATCCTCGACGATTATTTTCCATCCACCCGCAATCGTAGTTATAGCCAGATTCTTAGAAGGGAAAGTATGATTATTTCCGGCCTGATCGTAAAAGAACTTTCCAGAATACTGATTAAAATTATAATAATAAATATCTGCTTCTCCATCCCGATATCGGGATTCGACATCGTTGACCAATTGATTGATCTGTGTATAGTTACCGGATAAAATTATATTTTTTATTGTATTTGACGATGACTGAGGTTGCCATGGGCTTAATTCATCTGCTAAACCTCTCACTGATCTACCTACTATGCCGCCAGCATTTAGTGTCCAACCAAGCCCAACAGAAGATGGAACTTCTTCAACCTTAACACCGCTTGCGTGATAGCTTAGCGTAACAGGCAAACTAAGGCTTCCATTTTTTACTTCGTATAGAGGAATTGAAATGTTGGCAATACCTGTATAAAGGCTTACGGGTATTTCTCCATACTTACCCAGAGAAGCAACATTTGGAGATGGTGGTATTACGTTTTCCAACTGTAGATTTTGTCCAAATAAACTCAAACTCTGATTTAAATAAATTAAAGTTAAGAATAGAAGATATAGATTCTTTCTGCTTTTCTCAGAATTAAAATAAAATAAAATCATAGTCTGTTTGGGTTTGTTTGAACTGTATTATTGCTAGTATTCCTGCTTTTAGCAGTTTGACATTTAAATTTTACATTTAGTAAACATCATTTTGAACATAAAAATTAAACCTGTTATTATTTGTATATACTATTTTTAGTTTCACTAATTATTCTATTTCTTCAAAAGGTATAACCCACCCTAAACAAAACCGGCTGACCCACAGGCACATGCTGATGACTTAAAAAATCAAACAATAATTGTACATTAGTTGACTTAAACAATTTTGTATTTATTTTCATTTTTTTTGTCATTCCTATCAAGGCTGATCGCTGCCAGGCTTCATAGTTTTTTAATTGGGCAATTTTTTCAAACTGAGCATTATGGATTAATTCATACCCCCCACTCACAAAAAATTGCTTTTTCAATTTCCAATCAAGAAAACTTCTTACACTGGCACCTTGGTTTGTAAAACGGATTCGTTGTAAACTTCCCAATCCCATTTTATAACTGACACCAATACCTGCTACTGATTTATCATTTATTTTATAACCGACGCTTAATCCTATATCTCCTGTGGTGGGCATTAACGCATTGTTTTTAGCAAACTGAAAATTGCTACCAAACTCCAACCGTTGTGAAAATGTTTTGGTTTTTTCCATATTGGGTTTAAAATCGGGGAGCTCCCCACCGCTGCTACCTCCACCACCTGAAACTGAGTTGAGTAGCTTATCTTTTAATTTGGTTAGTTCTCCCTGTGCTTGTTGCATGTTTTGGCGAAAAGTTTCCTGCGCATTCGGGCCACCGGAAGCTATGCGGTCTTGTATTAAGTTTTGTACACTAGCTCGCGTTTGCAAGCCAGCCAAGCTTGCCACACTCCCACCCACTTCCCCTGAAGTAGAGCCAAATAAAGAAGCCAGCATACTATTCTTTTGAACAAATTTTTGAAAGGCCGGTATTCGTTTAAGAATTGTCATCACCGTTTCTTCTGCCTTTTTACTATCAGCAAACATCTCCTTATAGTTCTTCATTGTTTCTGCATAATAATATGCTTCTTTGTTTATCTTAATCAGGTATTTACTTTTCCCAATGTATTGAAAGGCTTGCTCTATCAATTGTTTTTTGCGCTTTTTAATAAATTGCTGAATGGCTTCGCTTTTATCCTCTTCATCAGCTAAATCTTTCATTTTTCTGCTGGTGGCTGTTACCCTTTTGATGATGCTACTATCAATTTTCTCTTTTTGCTGTGCTATGTAATTAAGGCTGGTGGTTAAATCATCACTGTATTTGCTGTAGGGAGCCTTGTATTGCAGGGCAATGGCTTCACCTTGCCTCATCTTTTGCAACAGTGTAGTAAACGTGAGCTGGTTGTTTCCAAATAACCGATTGGCTGCTTCAGGATTTATCTTTTGCAACATCCCCTGTATCTTATTTTCCCAACTACTAAGTTTAACGAGTGTTCTTTCTGTTTTGCTGGTGATGCGGCTACCATACCGATTTATTTTTTTATCAATGGTCGTGATATATTTTGTTGGTATCTGTTGGAGATTATTAAGGGCACTATCAACATCTTGTGTCCAGGCATTCACACTGGATACAAACGTAAAGACAACGCTGGTTAGTAGGTTCCTGATCATTGTATTAATTGAGTCCCAAAACTAATAGACTTGTTAAAAAAACGTCTGTTGTTTTCCTTCGATTTTTGAAAGAAAAACACCACGATTTTTTGGAAACTAAAGAATAACAAACTATGGGTTTGGATAAGGTTTTAAGCATTGATCGCTTTCCTTTAGCGGTATGCACCACACATGGTTCATCCTAAAAGATAATCTTTCCCAACACCCATTAACTCGAATTGCATTTGTGGATACTGATGCAGAAAAAAACAGGAATGAAGCTACTTATTTCGTCATCACCCGTATTTTACACATGCAATTATCAGAAAATATGTAACAGAAGCAAGCTAAATAGCAACTACTTTACATAGCTTTCCTAAAGGTAAAAGCAGCCCTCTTTGCAGGGGGGACTATTTTAATAGTTTTTTTTATTACCCCATTAAAGTTGTTGGTACGCCAACACTCTTTACCCGCCCTACATACGCAACAACGGCAAACAGTGGGCTTCGAGCTTAGTAGGTCAACACCAACAAAGGCAAAAAGATCGTATACATTGACAAATACAAACAGGTGTTGCGTCTATTGGGAAATTACCGGTTATTCCCGGCTACGTTATACATATAGCCTTCCAATGTACCTTTGCAAGGGTATGGAGGTTGAGTTCGTGCGGGTGCTGTTTTGCCGCGACCGACGCAACTTCCCTGCCCCTGCTCTTAACCCGGGACGTTGACTGGAAGGTAAAACCCTGACAGGGCTTTGTTGTTTTTATAGTTTTTTTTATTACTCCATTAAAGTTGTTGGTACGCCCGCTCTTTACCCGACCTGCATACGCAACAACGGCAAACAGTGGGCTTCGAACTTATTAGGTCAACACCAACAAATGCCAAAACAGGGAGTGCCATATATAGGCATAATAAAAAAACTGCCGGATAAAATTACCCGGCAAATGGTGTACCTGATTCACCACAAATAAAAATCATCATAATTTCAATAGAACCTGCTATTCATCAGACCGGTCACTGTAATCCCATGTTACGCCTCCAGAATATTTAATCCATCTTTGTATTTTTTAAATGATCTCAATTATTCTTGCAGACTGGCGTGAATACGCTCTTTAAATTATCAATTTCAAAATATCGCCTGGCGGAACCGGCGTGTCGGCCATTTCAATCAATGCCGCTTCGGCCAGCCTTCTTTTTCTTAAACCTAGGGTAACAGGCCACAACCTGCACATCGACCTGATAAGGTCTGCCATTTCCTTGTCATTATCATTCCTGATAGCTGCTATTAATTGTTTCATTTCCCTTCTTCTTTCACCATCCAGCGCCGCCCCACGGTTATATACCAACCCAACAATTACCGACTGCTCAACCGGGTGTAATCTGAAAAGATCAGGATAGATCCTGGCCGCTTTTTTGCCGAATTCAAAGATAGTAGTATTGTAAAATACCTGTAAAGCAGCTTCAACCGGTACATCCACAGTTTTTAATTGCGAAAGACTGTTTACTGCCTGTTGCTTCTTCAATCCGGTTACTTTAGTCAGTGCATCAACCATATGTAAGGGTAAAACGGATTGCCAGTCCAGCCTTATTTGGTTTGCTTTGTATTGACCACAATCATAACCAATACCAATGGTAACACCGCTGTCTGTATTGACCGGATCAGGTACAATCGGCTTCCGGTATTTCCTGTTATATACATCGAAGCCTGATACAGGCGACCAGCTTACTTCAAAAGCCATAATGGCTTTGTTAATGGCGTCTTTACTGAGTTGAAGTTCCATAGTAATTTTGGGTATTTATTTAAAATGATTGATATTTTGATTTAAACCTTTTCAGTACTTTAATCACCTCTATTATTTGGGACTTTGCCCCGCTACAGTAGACAACGTCCCATTAGAAAATGAATCGTTACGTTTTATTAAAAAAATTATAGGAGGCAATACAATTAGTCAATAATTCAAAGGAATGAATTCAGCTACTAACATAATACCTAATTATAACAAAAGCAAGTACTCTGATATATTATTAAAAAAGGGCTATTTGAAAAAGCATGCTTCTGTCCGGCGATAAAAAATATGATCCGCTGGAGTATTTAAATTAGAAAGTTAAAGATGCCATGAATTTCAATAGTTATTGGAATTGAATGTAAACGTTGTCCCGATTAGAATACGGGATAGACTGACGCCAAAATAGATACCATGAAAAATCAATAATAGTCAACAAAAAAAATTGAAAGGATTAGGTATAACTTTCGCAAACCTATACAGAGAATAGGTTATATCCCATTTTTATTGTTTCTTCAAACTCAGTCCTTTCATAATCAATTAGCGACAAACAGAGACTCTAATCCTTTAAATATAATTAAGCCATAACGGATCCCACTTGTCTCTCAACGGGTCAAAAGGCGTATTAGCAGATAATGCCTGTTTAATGTTGCGTGGGTAATAATTTTTATCCATGTGCTTTCGCTCCATGCATGAGTAGTGAATACTTTCATTTCTGATCACTTCTACTTTTGATTTTTTACCTGTATCCGGATCAGTCCTAATGGCAAAGCCGGTATTGATCTCCCTCATTTTTTTTGGCATCACTGTATAAATGCCATTGGTGGATTTTCTTAATTCGCCACAGCTGTCGGCCTGTAAAAAAGCCAAATAGTTTTCATTGAACTCAAGCCCCGTAACTTGAGCTTTTTCAATCATCCATTTAAAAGTGGTGTCACTTAATCCGCTATTGGCATAACCGCCTCCCACATTGCTGTGAACACCCGGAAACCATACCTGTTCGCATACCTGTGGGTTTGGACCGCTAATCGCTTTTTTACTTACTTCCCACAAGGCGGGTGCAAATACCTTTCTCCGCTCATCTACTGCCAAAGCGTGATATGCATAGTTTACCTGGCTGCCGAGCTTTACATCATGAAAAGCATACTTTTTATTCAACCATTGAAGCCAGATCAACGGAATACCCAAAGCGCCAACAGTATCCCATACCCCCATGAATTTTATTTGTGTTTCTACTTCATCAATGCCATAGGTTCTTTTAAATGCTTTCATTAAATCACTATCCGGGTGGGTAATCGGTGTACGGTCGCGGTATAAATGGTAGGCTTCTTTAACAAGATGTAAAAATTCCGGTTTCATAATACCGCAGTTTCGGATAAGCCCGGCCAGGCTTCTTATCGTATAGGCCCCCCTGCTAAATCCAAACAAATACAATTGATCGCCGGGCCGGTAGGTCCACATAATAAATTTGTAGGCATCCTGGATATTGGTATCAATACCCATACCTGTACTACCGCCTAAAAATTGATCACGTATGGAAAAGCCAGTGCCAACACCCTGCCCATAATATTTTACCTGGTTCAACTTACTTGAATAATTATTGACGGCTTCATATAATTTTTGAACATTGGTTTTCACAATGCTGCCACGGTCCTTGCTGCCGGGTTTGTTCCAGGTGCCATCACAACAAACTATGATACGTTTCATAAAATAAATTTACTTAATCGCCTTGTATCAATCAGGAAAAATTAGGACAGGCAAGCACCTGGTGCCAGATTTTACTGATATCCTGTCATTAACTAAAAAACAAATAGAATATACACATAATTTTGCTTAAGTTAGATCCGGTGAAAATACTCAGCACACTTTTACCATATACAAACCAAAAACAACGAAATTTTCATCAAACTAAAACTTCATTTTCGTCAGTTTTTTCGAGTGGAAAGGTGAAATTCATACAAATGATAAAGTAAAAGTTGTTTATCGTGCAGACCGCCTAATCATTTCTTTCCATTTAACAGTATTGGTATCTATTGCAAAAAATTTTCTCAAAGCCCCTTTGTTGCGCTGTTCCCATTTCCCCTTAATATCATCTTCAATTTTTTGCAAGCTTTTCTTAGACAAGACCCAGTTCATCGGTACCTCACTGCCTGATTTTTCAAGTGGAAGTATAAAACTTTCGCCACCAAGTTTTTTTGTATACCGTTGGATTTGTTCCAGGGATGTGGCAGACCTTCCATTTCGGGTATTGTAAACACCGCCAATAACCTCTGTGAATTCATTGGCAAAGCTTATGTTTTGGGGCGACCCGTTATTATATTGATTATATTGAAGTATTAATACAAATGGCTTTATGAAAGGCGTTATTCCCTTTCCAGTTGTATCTCTATTAAATGACAACGAATCAAATACCGGTGTAAGCGCCTGCAGAACCTCCAGCATAGTACCAGTGCCGGTATTTTCAACATAGCCCCCATCCAGGTAATGGAATTTTTTTCCATCATCCTGTATTACGTTTGCTGCGGGTGAAAACAAAGGAAAACGGGAGCTAAAATTTGTTACAGTGCTGTAATTAACCCCGCCCCGTATTTTATAAGACAAAAGATCTCTCTTTTCACCAAAAACGAAATCGCTGTCAGGCTTTACATTGCTAAGCCAGCACTGACGCCCTGTTTCTGCCTCAGTTGTATTAATAAAAATAGCCGGATATAATTTTGATGTATCAGCATAAAGACTGCGGAAATCGGATGAAAAGATATTACGGCTATCTTTTTTAATCACTTTCTCAAATCCATGTTCCCAGGCTTTTTCCAAAGCGATTGCCCGGTCAAATTTTTCAATATTAATTGGTAAAAATAAATTGACGATATCTGCATAAAACATTTTTCCTATTACAGGCGAAAGGAAATCTTCATTAAAAAAAAGCTTCGACAGGGCACTGAATGAAGTATCTTGTTTCAGGTCGCCAGGTTTTGATAAATAGGCTGTTGCATTAAAAAAACTAATACCTAATGCGCCCCCTGATACGCCAGAAAATGCATACACAGAATTTCTCACATCAATATCATAATGCCGGGATATCGAGTCTTGCAGGAAACTTAGGGTTTGTGCCGCAAAAGCCCCGGTACGTAAGGCCCCTCCTTCTGCACAAACAAAAACCACCGGAAAAAAAGGTGCTTTTTTTGATGTGTCGCTACTTAAATAAAACAAAGAGTGGAGTGTATCCTGTCGGTATTGATTGAACCACTTTAAAAAATGTTCTTTTATTGGCGGCCGGTTATCTATATTGCGATTGCCGTTTTCATTATACCTTACCCGATGGTCATCGTTGAAAATGGAAGATAAAATGAGTGCAAGGAAAAGTACAAAACGAAGGGATACATTATAAGAACGCAAAACTGCAAAATCCATATACATAAGTCCTGCATACAATCCGCTCCAGCACCCAAAAGCTATTACCACCAATCCCGGCCCGCCAATAATTGCATAATATTGGATTGGCAAAAAACAGATAGTTATAAACAACGTAAGACTTACAACAAAAACCAGGAGTAATTGCTTGTGAAGGGTTTTGTAAAAATTTGTCGGAATACTGTACATCCATTTAAAATTACCGGCAGGGTTATCTTCTGTTCTATTTTCCTGGTCATCGGTAAAAATTTCAAAATTAAATTCTTGAGGAACCCTGCTTTTATCGTCAATTTTTTCGGGATTCTGCGGAAAGCGATTTCTTTCTTCTTCAGAAACGGATAAAAAATTTTCACAAAAATCTGAATATTGCCCTCTTACCTGTTGTGTAAAATTGGAAGGTTTTCGCAAAACAAATACATATCTGTTATAGATGCCAATTAATTTATTGCACCACTCTGACTCCACATCCGGCAGCAAGACAAACTTTTGGAATGAATTGGGATTTGAACGCCAAAGCCGTCTTTTGTCTGAAAAATAAAATTTGGCAACTACACTGAAAACAAGGTATAAACAAAGTGCCGGAACGCCAAATCCCCATCTCTTTTCTTTTTCGGACAGAGAGGTATCCTGTATGTAATTAATTATAAACCCGATAAAGACAATCAAAAATGGCAACATCAAAAATATCTCCGCTGTGGCCCGTTGAATTGCCTTGCGCCAGATAACCCGTTTATCAGACAAACTATTACCCGAATTGTCGGTAACATAAATTGAATAACGGGTGCCATATTCTGATACAATGCTCCAAAAAATAACCCCAATGATTAACCACAACAGATTGCCAAACTTCGGATCCGGACGACTAATATCTTCCGCTATTATCAGTAAAATGTCTTTGCCCTGTGGCAAAGTAGTAAATACGATCAAGGCTACTAAATTGAAGAACGTAAACATTCCTGCGCTTCTTAAAACCGCCAGGAAATCAGTCAATAGGTACCGGAACTGGATATCATCTTTGGCCTTCCAGAGATCTTTGAACAGGGTATAAAAATGATCAAAAAGAAACTTCAAAAAATTTCTTGCCCCGGAAGTGATGGAGTCGTAAAATTTTCCCATAAAAATTAAAATTTAAGAACCAATATTGATCGACCAATGGAATGGCAGAAGGATATGCAACAGAGATATCCTATTGCCATTCTGGATTGTAATCGATGGACGTTAGTATACTATGTTTAAAGCTAGGATGCAGTCGCATATCATAAGGGTCTCGTGCCAGCCTTCGCTTCTGATACTGCAATACCTACCGGTTCAATATTACAGGGATCCCAAACAATTTTTAATTTTTAGTCCCAGTTTTTTGCAGCAATTGCTTCATCAGTGTCTAAGCGAAGTTTTACTGACAGCCCCACCAGATTCCGGTAATAAGTCCGTTCTTTCGCTTAAGCTCCGTTCCATTAATTAACAAGGACGCTAAATATCAGAAACTCCAAGGGCATTAAATGTTTTGGGACCAACAACTCCATCGGCACCAAGATTATTGTTTTGTTGAAATGTTTTAACAGCAGAAAGTGTTCCGTTACCAAATACCCCATCCTCATCGGTTGCGGGATTTGCCCCTTTAATATTCAAGGCCTTTTGTATTGATAAAACTGCACTACCACTATCTCCTTTTTTAATGAATGAACCACTTGTAAATTTTTTTGCCGGGACAGAGGGGAAAGATGCTTCTTCCTGAATTGCTCCTAACACTTCCGGTGTAACAACACCTGTAACTGATAAAGAATGTTTTTGCTGAAATGTTTTTACAATAGTTTCTGTATCAGTACCGAATAACCCATCTACGATGATTTTAAAATTTAGATCATGTAATAATTTCTGAAGAATTGTAACCGCAGAGCCGGTGTCGCCTTTTTGTAGTGTATCGTCATTATCAAAATTAGCAGGAGTGATATTATCCAAAGCAATTGGAATTACAAAGGCTGCCACTGTCGTTTTCTTCCTTTCCCGCAACATGACCTGCCCCCCATCGCTGTCGTTTCCCTGTGCGGTATTGCCCTCCCATGCATGGAATTTTGTTTTGGCAGCATCCAGCCACTTAACAAATATTCCCGTGTGGTCGCTATGGCCATCACCAGTCCAGTCATACAAAACGATATCACCTGGCTGGGGCTCTTTTGTAAAACGGTTTTTTCTTTTCCAGAAATTAAATCCAGATTGGCAGGATTGATATCCTTTTGGACTGTCGACTACTTCCAACGGATGACCGGCATGCTGGTATACGAAACTAACAAAAATAGCACACCATTTTTCGCCATCTAAACCATACCATTTGCCATATTTTGTTTTGTTTGAATTTGCAGGAGCTTCTTTTGTGCCGTTTTCTGAAGCGGCACTATCGATGATTGTTTGACGTGACATAGTATAATTTTTAAATGAATATTTTACTTTGATTTAGTATAAAAATTTAATAGTGGGATATCGACTACTACAGACAAACTATATCTGGCATAGGTTTTATTGTCATTATCCTTACTTGCTAAAGTTGAACTATTGTTATCAATTTTTCGAAGATTTGGGCCAACCTGAGCCCCAAAGTTTAACGATAGGGGAGATTTGGGTATCCCAAGAGAAATAAATACGCCTGGTGATAATATGTCTTTCAATTGTACTGTCGGCACCTGGGCAGTTGTGTCATTCTTAAACCGAAAAGCTGCAACAGTACCAAGATCAATAATAGAAAGAAATAAAGATGTTGACCAACCATATTTATTTTCACTCCAACCCTTTTCTCCCGTATTGACAAAAAATATTGAATGCCCTCGGCTGATACTGATACCTATAGGGGCGGCTACGCCATAAGAGTTGACTTTGAATTTATCACGATCGACACCTTTAATTTTTTCCCACCCGGCAAATAACCCGCAATAAGCATTTAATGAGACGTTCAATTTACTTTCTCGTTTTATTCTTGAGCTGCCGGATGGTAAAGCCACGGTTTCAATGGCGTTCTCTACATCGTCCGGGCTATTTGCACTCGAAACAGCCGCTAAAAAAGCACCGTATTTAACTAACTGGTTTTTTGTTTCGGCTATAGTATCAAGATCTGCATTTGATAAGGTTTGTGAAAAAACATCAACTCCTGGCGCAGCGGCCTGCACGTCATTTGAAGCCAATGTTGATTGCAACGATTGCAAATCATTAGCATTTTTAATTCTACTAACAATTTCCTTTCTCATTCTCACAAAGTCATTGTGGGAAGAAGGTATTGCATTAAGTGAATTCCTGTCTGCTCTTGCCGGCTTTGCCTTTACCAAATCGTAAATGGTTGCGGCATTGGTAATGGCAGAGGAATAATGTCGCTTCTTAATATCCATTACCAGGTTGCCAGTTGTCCGGGCTATATCAAAATAATCTTTCAGTGTATCAGCCAAATTAGGTACCACCTTATCAATGTAAGGTAATTTACTAATTTCTGATGCCTGCTTCAAAAGAGTAACAGTAGCATTAAAATAATTGTAATATTCCTGAAATGCTATTGAGTCATTACTTTGTTTTTCATGATTTTTTATAAGCAGGTTGAGCTTATTGGTTTTTTCTGCAAGCTGTTTTATATAGTTTGCATACAACCTGTACTTTGATGTGAAATTAATTGCAAGACTATCCAATAATGTGAATAAAGTAAAATCGGTCCTGTCCCTTTTCTGAAATATGATAGAATCGGGGAAATCTATTTTTGCCTTTTGGTAAACCAGGCCTAAAAAAATCCGAAAAGTTATTTCATCAGCAACCAACGGTTTTACCTGTTTAGGACTTATCCAAAATGCAGAGTCTTTATTATTTGTTGTATCTCTTAAGGAAGATGAAAACACCTGCAAGGTTTGTATGGAAGCTTTCCAGTTTGTGTGCAAAGAGTCCAAATATTCGGCAGGGTAGTCCTGCAATATGTCGCCTGGATGAACTTTATCTTTTAAAGAACTTGTGATGTAAAAAGCGCTTTGAAGAGTTGCTTTCAATTCTTTATGCTTGTTCCAAAAGGCAAGATGGTTTTCAATAATGGAGGGAAGGTTTTCATCCAATACATCTATATCATTAATAAATGCCGATCTCAGAAGTTGCAAGTATGCCTGGTACTTAAATATTTCGTCCCCAATAGCAATCAACGCCTTGTAAGTTTGTGGAAATACTGTTTGTAAATCTATATATCCAGGCTTTTGAAGCGTTTCTTTAAACTTCTCAAAGAAAGCAATACTCAACTCCTGCTTGGTTCTTTTTACAATGAAGTCTGTAACACCGAGTAAAATTTTGCTTGGGATTTCAATGCCTCCAAGGGAAGAAAATATTGAATTAGATAAGTTTGTTTTCTTAATTTCTACTCCATCATCAGAGAGTCCGCTCGAAGTTTTTAGATAAAGTGCTAAAAAGGGATTGAAACTTTGGTCGGTCCCATCACCCAAAGAAGTGTGAATCTCCTCAGGAGATTGTAATTTGCCTCGATAATATTTTGTATTTAATAGATCACAATATTCCTTGAGTTTTATCTTTTGCTCAGCAGTATCACCTTGAGACGCGTCAATAATAATAAATTTTGGTTTACCGTCTTTTAAAATTATGTATTCCCTCAATTTGAGTGCATCATAAAAACAAGTTTGGCCTTTAGAAAATAAACCAAAAAAAAGAAAAAAAGAAAAAAGAAAAGTTTTCATCTTGCTATAGTTTTTATTGATTTTATAAATTGATTAGGACTAACAATACCACTTCCATATTCAAGTAAGGGAAATGAATTATTAAACGCAGTGTGCAAAAGATGTTTAATCAGCATTTTATTGTCACTTAATAAAAACTCTTTTAATTCTTGTATTCCTTTTGAACATACTGCACTCACAAATGCACATGATTGGCTGGATCCAGAAAGCACCCCTAATTCATCTACTCCTTTTAATGAAACTATTTCCGTGCCCGGAGCCATTATATCCAAGGAAGGGGACATTGTTGAGTTTGGGTTCCTTTTTAGTTCGGAATTAATATTACCAACTGAAATACACTCTTCCATTGATGCAGGGAAAAAATTTTTGACTCTGTTAATATTACCCACAGCACTTACCAATATACAGTTATTATTATTGTGTAATTTTCTTAGTAAATCTTCAATTTCTTGCTTTAGTTTAATTTCTTCAGGGTCTATTCCTACGGTAATTTGAAAGCTCATATTAATTACATCAATGTCAATTGCACCATTTTTTTGATTAAGAATATCGCTAAGGCAATCTCTTACAGCCTTAAGGGACAATGTATTTGAGCTGTCGGAAACTTTAGCAATAAATAAATCTACTGTTGGGTTTACTCCAAATGATTTTTTGCCTTGTGCTGCAATTATTCCTGCCAAATGTGTTCCATGTCCATGGCCATCTGTTTTATAACTTTCGTTATTCTCTAAATAATTAAAGCCGTTAATCTTGCTAAAATCAAAATCAAAATGTTCATTTATTCCAGTATCTAAAATGGCTATTGTTACTTTTTTACTTGATTTTTCATTCCATAATTCGGGTATCGAATATAGAGCGTTTTCTATCCACCAGGGAAATATCACAGCAGCTTTAAAGTCTTTCGCCAAAACTTCCTCTTTCTCCCCTAATCCACCTCCCCAATAAAAATGTCCATCCCTATCTTTATACCATTTTCCTAAAGCCTTATTGGGCAAATCAAGCTCACCTACTTCATCCCCTTCAAAAACAAAGTTCTCATTAACTACCCCTACGATGTTATTAGGGTCAGGCAAAAAGGCTGGTATTACTTTCCGCTTATTTAGTCTTTTTGCTTTTACAATTAATTGTAACATGGTCTTCTTTTCTGTTGTTAAGTAATAGACACTCCATTTGCCCTCATGCTTTGCGACAAATCCCAATTATCATGTTGTATTTGCTCCTTAAAACAATTTGTTCGGTAAACCGTATTTCTCAGCAGTTCATTGCTGTGATTGGCCAACCAGCTATACCTTGCATTTACATAGTTTACGATCCAGTCTTTTTCGTTTCCACCAATTGCAGGTACAACTGTTGAAAAATTTTTTCTAAGAAAAGGAAGAATGGAACCCGAATGGATGAAACTGTCGTAAATGACGAGCAAGCTTAAAGGCAATAAGAAGCCATTACCGGCAAACCAACTATGAGCGGGTTGGTAATATTTTGTGTCAAATAAATTATCCTGGCATTCTTTCATAATCGAATCATTCCTTCCTGCATTTTTAAGTGCATTACAGAAGGTATCATCGGTTGCAAGGCTCGGCTTTTTTCCAATCCTGTTGAGAAAAGGTATCAGTTGGGCTGCAAAAGTTCCATTGCTTTGCACATAGTCCTGTATGAGTTCTTTCAGATGCCCAAATTCAGTTGTTTGGGAACGTCCATAAGTAACCTGAACTATTCTTGTTTTAGTTTCCGGATCATTATAATCCCTGAGCTTAACTAACATAGCATAATTTCCCTGGGCAGATCCTGTTTCAAATGCGTTTATGACTTGTTCAATTTTTCGTTTTACAATTGGTGTAATTGTAATATTCTCTAAAATAGAATTGTCTGGTGTAGTAAGTTCTGCCTTCCTGTCACTAGCCTCATCCTCAAATAAATTTACCCCACCCCCCCAATAGAAATGTTCGTCTTTGTCTTTATACCATTTACCCAACGCCGGATTAGGAACAGCGAGAACTTCTTCCCCTTCAAAAATAAAATCTTTGTTTACGATACCTACTATAGTTGTTAAATCAGGCAAAAGTGCAGGAACAGCTTTCCTTTTATTTAACTTATTGGCTTTTACAATTAAACGTGACATAATGTTAACCTACGGCCTCCTCGCCGGAATTTGAGTTTACGTTTACAGTTACCGGTGAGGGCGCATTTGGCGTAGTGGTAGAATTACCAGAACCATCTGATGATCCGCTTTTCCTACCTGCGCCTCTGAGATTAATTACCTTACTTAACAAATCATACCAAAAAGGCGCTCCGAGGGAAATTGCCAATGCAGTAATCAGCCACCCTAAAAATGTCTCTTCATCACCAGCCTGGTTAGGACTATACTTAAACCATTTATCACCAATCTCCTTTTTAATATATACGCACCTTTTACCAAGAGTATTTAAGCTATCATACTCCATTGCGGCAGGTTTATATATTAAAAGAAAACTGTCATTTGTTTTTTTGATTCCCATTAATGATTCAAGGGAAACGGAATCTCTGGGCGATTTTTTAATATTTGGCAATCGTTTTTTGATGGCAATGTTGGTGTCATTGATAACAGATGCCGCCAGAATCAAATTGAAAGAATCCTTTTTGGGTGCTAAAAACTTAAAACGAAGCTGGGTAGAATCGCTATTAAAATTCCCACACATTGTACATGTATCTTTCCAGGGCCTGCCAAGTCCCATTACCTGGTTGGAAGTGTTGGCATCTTCCACAACCATTTTGTATGTTTCTTTTAAAAGGGAATCACTCTCAGGTGAAGAAAGCGTAACTTCTCCTTGTTCATTTTTTCTTTGCCGGTCCACCTCCGATTTGAATTTGTCCTTACTGGCTATTGCCATCTGTACAAGTTGGTCTCTTGCCGGTTTGTCTTTAGATAGTATTTTATAAATGGCTATGCTGTCTACATTGAAAGCGACTGCTAGAACAAATCCAATGATTAGTAGTATGTATTGGGTATATCGTTTATACCAGCCGGTTGCCCGGTCCATTGTATCGTCAAACCATTTTTCAAGCAGCACTTTTAACTTTTCGACATCACCCTGAGATTCGGTCAGCAGCGACTGGAGAAACAGCTGCGTTTCGGGGTTAATATCAATAATTTCTTTGCTATTGGAGATTTTGTTTTCCTCTTTATAAGCCTTGTTTGCAGGATTAGCAGGATCATTTGTTTTTAAATTGTCCTTTAAAAGCCCACTATCCACAGAGTCTTTTATTTTTAAAATATTGTACCCCTGAAGATTCGGTTCAATTCCAAGTATCAAGTCTATTATTACTTTAGAGAAGTTTTTAGCATCTAGATATGCAGGTTTGCTAAACCAGTTGTCTTCAGTAAGATACTTTATTAATGGATGGGTGTAAAAAGCAGTGGCAAAACGTTTCCCCTTTAATGTATCCGTTCTAAACATCAATTGGTAAAAGCCCTTCAATACATCGAAAAACGGAGAAAACGTGGTAGTTTTTCCATCTTCCAACATTCTAAGAATTGCCTTTTGTAAAATTTTTGATCTGAATGCAAGTTTTGTAGCAATAATTTCCTGTATAATAGTGGCAAGCATGCTATACAACAGGAAAATAAAAACAAGTCCTATTACCACATCAAGTGCTATACTTTTAAACATACAATGTTTTTTAGTGCCTACTCTACAGCCCGTTTTCGGCTTTCCGGGTGGTGGTGCAATCAATCTTAAGATTCGAAATTTTATATACAATAGAATATTGGTACCAGACGTATTCAGGTATAAAATCACTCTTTCTGTAGTCTATAACTAAAAGGGAAGCAATAGGGGTGGCAATTCTCAGGAATGGATTGGAACACTAACATAACACCTAATTATTACAAATGCAAGTACGCAGTACAGTTATTTTATACCCGGTATTGAAAACTTAAATACAACATTTAATTCCTGAAGATTCTCCGAATCTACCATCTGGTTTTCCGTCACCAAATTTCCAATACAAATATTTAAAAATTCTTTGCCAAATACAACAGGGAAAAAACGGTATTGTATTAAGGATTTTTCCTGTATTTAAAATCGCATATCGATTTTGAATTTTGCTATCACAAAAAAATTAGGCCTTCTACTGTTTATCTAAAATGGAAAATATCTCTTGCCGGATTTTTTTCAGTACAAAGGCAGGTATGCCTTTTTCCGGCCTTGAAAAATAGGCGAGCGTTTCGTGTGCAGTGGAATTAGCCTGTTCAATATTTCCTTGGTTCATTTGAATGGAGACCAACGACCGGGCAGCCATGTTAAAGGATATATTGTCAAGGCCTTTTTTAATACCTCGTTTACTTCCTGGGCGTGTGGTGCATTTAAATACCACGGAAAGCAATGAAACACTTTCTTCCAGATCTGCCGACCGTACATTTACTTTTTTTCTTTTAGCATCTATAGTTTTAAACGATTGGGCCTTGTTCATTCCTATTATTAATTTGGCATACATCGCCATCGGGTGATCTTTGAATTGGGCTATTACCTGGTTAAAGGCATCATTACCCCCTTGTAAGCTCTCTGCGTCTGAACCGAGTAAATATAACAGCTTCCCCTGTTCTTCGTCTAAAAAAAGGTTCCCTATTTCGTTATCTTTTTTGCCGACTGGTGAAATTATGCGAATGGTTATTTGATTTGAGTATACAAGGGAACCTTCCATAGCCTGGTATACAGCACGAAGTTGATATAAACCGGGGCCATCAAAATAATGACCTTCCTTTCCATATCCAATATATGCACTTTCATAAACAGCGGGTGCTTGAGCATATAATCTATTAATATCCGGTTCTACGCAGTGCTGTAGGAATGGTTTGTAAACCCTGGTTTTCCCTCCTTGTTTACATATACCGAGCTGGGTATAACCATAATTGGGATGAAGGTGGATATTTACACGTTTTTCCGGCACACCAGCTAACTCAAGCTTAAATTCTACAACTACCGGCTCTCCATAGCAATAACTTGCCGGGCTACTAATTTTTAGCCGCAATCCCGTTTTGTCTTCAATTGGATTTGCAAATGATAACGAATTAGCTCCGGAAATGCTACCAATGAAATCATCGCCGCCCATAATAATTTCATTGCGGTATGCATGCCGGAGGTGAATTATTTCCAGGTCATCAAACTGAAAAGGGAAGTTATGCCAGAAAGCTTCTGCACCAGATTCTGTTACTGACCGGTAAAATTCCGGGTAATTCATCCAGGAAAGCGCATCGTAGCGGTTTGGCTGTGGAGGATGCATGGTTTCTTTTTCATGCGAATGACATAAATTGAAACAATGGCCGAGTTCATGTACATAAGTATGTAACTGTGCCCTCATTATTTCGTTTGTATTGCCGCCAATAACGTCATGAAAAACTGCACATCCCTGCCTTTGTTGCCCTTTCCTATCAAACATTATTCCCCGTAGGTTTGTTCCCAACGCATGCTTAGTTGCGGATAAAAACCACACTTTCCATCCGGGTTCATTTGCCCAAAGTTCAAAATGATCCTGCATTGCTGCATGAAGCTCCCGGTTAGTCCATATATTGTCTTCTCCGGCTGATTCCAAAGGTATCTCATTAGACAGTCCGGTATCCACCATTTCAATTCCTGCTTCCCCGAATGCTGAAGTTACAGTAAGAGTACGTAAGGGGCCATTGGATGAAAGTAAACTTGTATCATACGACCTAAATGGCTGCACGCTCTTTACAAAATCTAATTCAAATGCTACTTGCCTAAAAAAAGCAGATTGAAAATTACAGTCGTATTTAACTCCCTTTGCTCCTTTAGTTGTCATAAACTGAATTTCTACTATTGCGGAAGAAATAACTTCATTTACCCTTTGAATGGTTACAACTACCTCCGGCGATCCCGCATCAAAAGTAAACTTTCCATTCCCCTTCACCTTTACTATAGAGGGATTTACACTTAGTGATGGGTCACTTATTATAAAGGAACCGATATAAATAATTGTATCACCAGTGCTACGGAAAAAGTCACCACTTATTTTCCGCATAGGCCTTTTTCCATCAATGTCTATCCTTAACTCGATCTGTAAACCACCTTCTTCGGAGACCCCCAGATATCGACCACTTAACATTCCCATATTATTACCCGGAGCGGAAATTAAATTTGCTGCAATGTTAGTGGCTATATTTACTTTATCATGGTTTAACAATTCAAATTCAACAGACACAATTTCATTCAAATTATTTGAGGCACTGTTAATGGCAGAAGATTGCAAATGAGCAACTTCCTCCACAGTATATACTGCATCTACATTAAATACAAGGGAATTAATCTCTGGTAAAGTTGTTGGATCCAGGTTTGTCATGTTGATGTTTTGAAAGTTATGTTTCGTTCTGTTTCTGCGTGCAAAAAATATTTTAGAATATGCTTGCTAAAATAGATTGAATTGACGCAAACTGCAATAGGTAATAGATAATAGATATTTTTAATTGCGACCCTTTCGTTTTAAATTTATCATCCGGCTCTGATATTTCCTGTTATTTATTACAGTAAAGTTGACGGCAAGGCAAATTTCCTCTACAAATATTTAAGAATTCCTTAACCGTTTCAAACGGGAAACCTCCCTTAAATGTTACAGGGTTTTTCCTGTATTTAATTAGAAAACCATTATTTAAAAGTACTGGCCTTGTATATTTAATTTTTGATTTGTAGCTTGGTGCTATTAATTAATTTCTAAAAAAACTTAATATGCCAGTAAGAATATCAAATGACCAAACGGACCCTTCATTAGGTAAAATTAACAAAGCGGACATGGATGAATCGTTACGCAAATTCAAAGAGGAAATTGCCATTACTACCTTAAAGGGAGACTATACGACCATTAAAACCACATCCATTTTTTTTGGCAAGGAGATGTTGGTTGAATTACTTGGGATTGATCCCGGCGACCTTGATCCCAATAATATTAAAGGAATCAGTATACAATTTGGCGTGCAGCCGCCAGGAAGTATTTCATGTGAAGGCGAAGATTACTCTTACCATCTAAGTACTTTGGTTTTTGCAACTGATACCGATGATAATCTTCTAAATAACATAGGTGATAAAATATTAATTCCCGGCTATAAGGCAAGCTTACCAGGTACACAAGGGGTTTTCTGTTGTGGTTCTATGAATGGTGTGAATACCCGCTAAAGCCAACTAAAGTTTGTTTGATGAATTTCCCAGCGTATTATATCGTTTTATCCATTGCGTTCATAGTAAGTTTAGTTTTTTATAAAAAAATAAAACCCGCCTATTTACGAATTTGTTGTCCGTATTTGTTAATGAACCTGGTTGTAGAAACTTATGGAATAATTTCCAAATCACAGGGGAAAAGCAATTATTGGATATACAATATTTCAACTACGATTGAATTTGGATTTTACTTTTTTATTTTTTATATAAATTTGACTAACCAAAATGTAAGGAGATATATTGTATGGGTCAGTATATTGTTTTTCCCATTTTGTTTTATTAATATTTTTTTTATACAGGGTATTAATCATTTTCATAGTATAACATTTTTAGCAGGCAGTTTTTTTCTTATATGCCTGTCTGTTCTATATTTTCAGGATCAAATTATAAAAGAAAATGAATTTTTAAAAAACCCATTAAATGAAAAAATGTTTTGGATCGCAACAGGAGTACTCTTTTTTTACAGTGTTGGGTTTTTTAATTTGGGATTATTCGAAATAATTCACGTTCATAATAGTTTACTAAAGACTGTTACAGACCTGTTATTAAACCTGTTAAATATTTTTCTATATTGTACATTTATTATAGCTTTTCTGATAGGAAATGACAAATGAAGTTTACTATACGGTTATATTGGGAACGTGTGTGTTATTTGTGTTGGGTGGTTTTATAGTTTCTTTTTTCTTAACCTATACAGAAAGAAAGAACAGGTTTATAGACGAGAAGCGTTTGCTCCAAACCCAATTCTCCCAATCCCTCCTCCAATCCCAAATAGAAATCCAGGAACAAACCCTTCAACATATCTCCCGTGAACTGCACGATAACCTCGGCCAGGTAGCCAGCCTCATCAAGATAAATTTAAATACGCTTCAATTATCGGATATTCAAAAGTCCGAAGTAAAAATTGAAGACACCAAGGACCTTACACGCCAGTTGATCGCTGATATCAAATCACTTTCTGTAAGCCTTGGCAGCGATCGTATTTCTCAAGTGGGCTTGGTGAAAGCGATTGAAACTGAAGTGGAGCGGTTAAATAAAACGGGGCAATTCACTGCCACTTTTGAACAGTTAGGTGCAGCGCCTGAAATTGATAAAGACAAATCCATTATCCTGTACCGGATGGCACAGGAAGTGCTGAACAATACGGTAAAGCACAGCCGGGCAAAACAAATCAGTATTTCACTTCAGGTGAAGGATAACATACTTACCTTAATATTCCGGGATGATGGAATTGGCTTTAATATGGAGCAGCAGGATAAAAGTACCGGTGCCGGATTCAGAAATCTTAGTAGCCGGGCACTGCTAATTAATGCAGTTTTAAAGGTGCAAAGCGTTCCTGGAAACGGAACGGAGATAACGATTGAACTACCCCTGTAAGGAAAACAGTTATTGCTTACCTCGTCCTCCGGGAAAATAATTAACAACCTCACAAAGCACTACCGGGCAAATCAAATAAACATTTTACAATATGTTTAAAAAAATTCATCTACATTAGCATTACAAGATGATGGTATTGGCATTAATGCGGAGCAGCAGCGATTGATTCCGGGGCAGAATACAGGATGAAAAGCTAGACACTCTTTTTATTGATGCACAATTACATGTAAAACCTTACCTGGGAACCTGCACTCATTTAACGATCGAACAGCCCTAAAACACATAACGTTATATGCCAGGTAAACCCGCAATGCGATTAGCATTAGTAGATGACCATAAACTATTTCGCAAAGGATTGATCAATTTGATTGAATTGGTTTGCAGTGATTGCGAAATTCTGTTCGAAGCCGATAATGGCGTAGATCTCCAACTTAAATTAAATAAGGATAACGAACCTGATATCATGCTGATGGATATCAATATGCCACAAATGGATGGCTTTGCTTCCGTACAATGGACCAATGAAAATTTCCCACTGGTTAAAATTTTAGTAGTCAGTATGATCGAAAAAGAAGAAAGTATCGTACGCATGCTAAAGCTGGGCGTAAAGGGTTACTTAAGTAAAGATGTAGAACCCGAAGTGCTGGGAGAAGCACTGAATGCCATTATGAATAAAGGATTTTATTATACTGATTTTATCACCGGAAAACTCGTACACTCCCTGCAAAACGGCCACGATAAAGGGACCGCAAAATCCGCAGCACTTGCGTTAATGACCGAACCGGAAAAAGAATTTCTTCAACTGGCCTGCAGCGAATTAACTTATAATGAAATTGCGGCTAAAATGTACAAGAGCCCCAAAACCATCGATGGATATAGAAATTCCCTGTTTGAAAAGTTCAACGTAAAAAGCCGGGTTGGCCTGGTAATATATGCCATCCGGCACGGCCTTGTTCAGTTGGAGGATTAATTCATTTATGTTACCTGTATTGCCTACACTTTCAATTACCCGGTCAATACTTACGCTTCCTGCAAAAATGGAATACTAAAATTTATTTTTTCTTCAACGGCAACTTTTCCAGGTATGTCGATCGAAAATTGGCTTGCCAGTATATCCAACGTGCCTTCCGCTTCATGCAGGGCATGTACAAATGGTCCCCGGTGGGGTTCTACAGAACCGGGTAAACTTTTATAATAAGAAATTCCATCATACAAATTCTTAAAAAACTCCTCATAATATTTTTTTCGTTTAGCATCCATTTCAACTTCACTTTCATTTTCCAGTTGCTCCCTTACAAAATTGATGTACAAGCCTAATTCAGTAATAAACATATTTGGCCTGTTGATATCATGCATAATATTGGTACGGCCATAAATATGGTCGGTCATCGTTTGCAGGGATACTACCCGGGTAAAATAAGCGATGTTTGGGCCCGGACAAATATTTACCGCATCCAGGTTTTTAACCAGGGTGGTTTCGTAATTAATAGCTGCTGCATTGCTTAATCCAATACAAAGGCATTCCTTATCCGTGATACTGGTCAATTGTTGTTGGTATTCCTTCTCCGGCAAATTCAGGGATTGCAGTTGTGCAATCTTCAATTTCTGGTATTTGTGTGATGCCGTACAAATAGGTTCTTCCGTAAACTCGGTGTTAAATGCCAAATGCTTTTCGGTGCAGGGGCTGCCCGCCTTACCGTTTTTAATGCGTTGTTTCTTTTCTATTTCCGCAGTGGTGCCTTTCAAATAATGAAATCGAACACCCAGTGGTGAATTATGACTAAGCACCACATCCTCCCGCTTTGCCCGGCTTAATAAATTCAGCGTGTTTTCATCTACTGTGGTAGCTTCGGGAACCAGTAAAAAGGGTGTACCCCAGCCAGTACTTTGAACGCCATAATAGCTGTGCAAAAACCGGTCTTCCGCAGCAGTGCCAATTCCACCCTGTACCGATATGTTAATGATTGGAGGATATACAAATACTTTACCCGTTTTCTTTGTAATGGCTGCATTGTAAATTTCAAACAGCGTATCAATCAATTCCTGTTTCTTTTCTTTAAATTCATTCAGAATTGGCCCCAGCAAAAACCCATCTGTTGCAAATGCATGGCCTCCACAGTTCAGGCCCGATTCAATCCTGAATTCGCTGACCCATATTCCTTTCTTCGCTAAATATTTACCCTGTATTAAAGCGGAACGGTAATCGCTTACTTTAATGATCACCTTTTTTGTAAATCCGCCATCTCCATTCACATCAAACTGGTCACATTTTTCCAGGTAATTGTACAATCGTGGATTCATACCGGCAGAAAAAATAATGGAGGAATTCCTCAAATCACTTTTGGCATAACCCCTTAAAGCCGCCACCGCATCCGAACCATCATCTATTACTGCCCCGGTTTTGTCATAATTATTCCGGTCAGTTTTTGTCATTACATTTACATCTATACTTCCGGGTATCACCTGTGTTCGTAAATACAATTCCATCTTTTCCTTTTCCTTCTGATCATCGGTCGACATCATTTGCTGGTATAGCTTTTTTACTTTGCTATCATCCGGCAACATTTCAAAATACTGTACTATTTCAGCGCCTTTTTCAAAAGCCGACTTTTTTATCTTCTCTACCTGCTCATATACAATGGCATTTACCAGGTTCAGGTAGTCTGTTATTCTTTTTGCCCGATAATCTTTTTCATTGGTATCAATTGGAAGATAAGGTTGATTGATGGTAGGATAATAATGACTTCTCATCATTTCTATTAACCGGTCTTCCACAATAGAAATAACAGAAGAAATACCAAAGCGGGCAACTTTAATTGGTGAGTCGATGG
The DNA here is from genome assembly GCA_038213285.1 of Chitinophagales bacterium. Taxonomy (GTDB): domain Bacteria; phylum Bacteroidota; class Bacteroidia; order Chitinophagales; family Chitinophagaceae; genus Ferruginibacter. The sequence continues at coordinate 64,093 of JBBQTL010000002.1, read as the reverse complement.
TATAGGCAAGGCCCATTACCGGGATATGAAATTTGTGTTCCTGGTGATTTATCATTTTAATACGATTTGTGAACTGATTACGATAACTGGATTTTAAATCCTTCCGGTTGTCTCTGCCGGATGGTCTTGCTTTTTTTCGATTTACTATTTACTGTTGATTGCCGGTTTTAAAAGCCCGGCCACTTTTTTGAGTAACCGCTGCTTACATTAAATAGCCTTACTAAAAGTTTTTATTCCACTTTGATGTTCATTATTCCAAAGCTTTGCATCTATGGCGGCGCTGATGTTTCGGATAAATGAATTCCCTTTTGTGGTAACGTGGATGTCCGTTTCATCTACTATTACCAGGCCATCTGCTTCCAGCTTTTGCAGCCTGCCAATGGCACTATTTAAAAAATCTTTGTTCAACGATTTACTATTAAGGCTGGTTTTATTACTACACATCAACTCAAGAATATTTTTGCGGATAACCACATCTTCTTCATTTAGTAAATGGCCATTTACAAGCGGCAACACACCCTGGTTAATCTTTGCTTCATATTCTTCTACTGTCTTTTCATTTTGTGCAAAAGCATTCCAGGAATCGCTGATGCTTGACACACCCAGGCCGATGATTATTTTTGATTGAGTGGTGGTATAACCCATAAAATTGCGATGCAGCTCGCCATTGGCAGATGCTGTAAATAATTTATCATCTGGTAATGCAAAATGGTCCATACCTATACTAATAAAACCGGCAGCTTCCAGCAATTGCTTACCTGTGTTATACATTTCCCATTTTTGAGCGGCAACCGGAAGATCCTCTTCCGTATATCGCCGCTGTCCCTTGCTTTTCCAGGGTACATGGGCATAGGAGTAAAAAGCAATCCGATCCGGCATCAGGCCCGTTATTTTACCAATAGAAAATTTTACGCTTTCAATCGTTTGATGCGGAAGCCCGTAAATTAAATCGATGTTGATGCTGTTGTAATGGTATTTCCTTGCCCAATCAACCACTTCTCTTGTTCTTTCAAAAGATTGAATCCGGTTGATTGCAAACTGAACAGCCGGGTCAAAATCCTGCACGCCTAAACTGATGCGGTTAAAACCTACACCGGCCAGTTTTTCAATATGTTCTTCAGTAGTATAATTGGGATGCACTTCAACGCTAAATTCGTGGTCATCACTTACTACAGCATCCGAGGTTATTCCGTCAATGAGTTGTAACAGGTTCTTCGCACTAAAAAAGGTGGGCGTTCCTCCGCCAAGATGTATTTCCTTTATTACAGGTGCAGAAGGCAACATGGAACGGTAAATTGCCCATTCCTTTAACACCGCCATGATATAAGGATCCTCCACCTCATGATTTTTGGTGATCCGTTTGGTACAGGCGCAGAAAGTACAAAGGTTTTCACAAAATGGTAAGTGAATGTAAATACATAACTCCCCACTTTCTTTTTCAAATGTTTCCAGTACAGATTGCTTCCACTTTGCTTCATTAATAGTACTAAAATCCCAGTATGGAACCGTAGGATAACTGGTGTACCGTGGTGTTGGCACATCGTATTTTTGTAATAAGCTTATTATTGAAGCACTCATAAATAATTTATTAACTGCCAGGATGTTCGCTTTGCTATCCTGAGAAAAATGTTACGCTTTCATTTACGGGTTAGCATAAAATAACAAATTGTTGTACCAGGTTAATGTTTCAAGGATGCCCCTCCTTCTAATTAATCATCATCTTAAGTAAGGAAAGTATGAATGACCGATTGTTTACGCCTGCTCACAACGTTATTAAATCCCTGTTAACCATCGATCAAATGTATCATTATAATGGTCATCCCATATGGCCTATGCACAGTAAACACGGCTGCAATTTACCCCCTATATAATCTGTAGCGGGTGACTGTAATCATACACTTTTATGCTTTTAAACATACCCGGCAGCCGCCCGGTTCGGTAATTTGGTTTCCGAGACTAGTACCCGCTGCTTTTCGTCTATCAAAAGATAAATAGATAGTTCTTGTTTCAATTACTGATGAAAAGCCGACAGATACGAATGCATTTATATAAGTTATTCAGATAATGAATCTACGGCACGTACTTTGTTTAAATCGACCTAAAGTCATTTTATGGTAACCGAAAATTTATCCAACATATTAAATGACTTAAATCACCTGCTGTCAGATAACATAGGTCCTCATTCCATCAGCTACCAGTTTGAAAAAATTACTACGGTATTAAACCAGGAAGATCTCTCTATTGAAAAAATGAATTGTAAAGAATATTATGAAGATGGTGACCTTTCGCTGATCCTGTCAATGAAAAATGAAGCATTGGCAAACGGCCAGTTTGAACAGGCTTCAAAATTTTGCATTATTGAGAAGGAACTATTAATTGAAAAAGGCGATACTGAATTTACCCAATTAAAAACGGAGGCCAGTTTGTTTGAATACAGGGGTAGTATCATTATTTTTCATTACAACAAAAGAAAAGAAAATCAACGGTTAATTGCCAATTTGATAGAAGGATATAATATGGCTCATCACAAATCAGCAACGGGCAAAATGTTGTACTACTAAAGATCTTCCGTGAGGATGAAAGTTTTAGAAAGGTGAGTGAATGGCATGTTTAAAAGTTTAGATCTGTTTCAACTTCATCTTACATTCGTACTACTAATTACCGGCACAGGTTATAGATGCATTGCAGGGATGCGTAACGCTAACGGGTTAATTAAATTGCTGCACTTCCATAAAACGATAAGGGTCGATTGACCAATACTTATTAACGCCAGTTGGATATTCTCCCAATTCCAGGGCAACAAACTGGTTCGCTTCCCTCACCTGCCAGAGAAAAAGTGTTGCTTCCATTTCTTCATTGACCTGGAATAATTCCGGGAGCATTTCTTTTATCAATCCATTCCAGCATGCTTCTTTTAATATATCAATTGCCGGTTGTTTGTTGGAATAGCCGGTACTGTCTTTTTCGCTGTATTGCCTGGAGGCGAACCCGGTGGCGGTCATTAACAAAACTTCTTGTTGGTTAGTATAATTTTTCATATCCAGAGCGTTTTAACTGCTTACCTCTTAGACGAAAAAACTATCATGGAGTCAACAAATCCGTTCTCAATTTATTGTTAAAGCTATCAGTCGGTATCGTGGGAAATTATAGTAACAGGCTGGCCTATCGCATTGAATAGAAATATGCAGTTTTGAAATAGAGCCTGTTTTTAATTGGATTTTTTAAATGCTTCATCGGTGAGCATTGATTTATTAAAAAGGTAGTATTTGCCATCTTTGTTGCTCCGCCAATATCGGTGACCCTGCAGATCATAGTAAAATCTGCCATCCACACTTTTCTTCGCATACTTATCATTCACAACCATTACTTTGGGTATTGATTCTGTTGGTTTTCGCTTTACTACCCGTTTAACAGTTACAACCGAATCCATTTTTTTTATCATTACTACAGTATCACTTTTCATTTCAGATTGCATAACTGTTTGGCTGGGTTGTATTTTTTTACTGCAACTTGCTATAACCAGTGTAGCAAAAACATTTACTAAGATTCGGTATAAATGAGGACGCATCAAATTTAATTTCCCGATACAAGTCAACAACTTTACCAAAAAATGTTAAAATCACTTTTCACCTAAAATTATATCAGGGCCATTCTACAAAAGCCTCACTGGTATAGTTTACCAGCCATTATTTCTTTAACCCGGCAATTAAATTTATAGTGAGCGCCACTACGAATGTGTTTAATGCGAAGGCCAATAAGCTATGTGCCAATGTGGTTCTCCTTATTTTTCGGGAATTGATTGCCACATCAGATACCTGGAAGGTCATGCCAATTACAAAGGCGAAATAAGCAAAGTCTGTATAGTCCGGCTTCGCTTCTCCTGGAAATCGAAGTGCCAAACCATCCGGGGTATCATCTATTCCTTCATCGTAATACATATGAGCATAATGAAAAGTAAAGATGGTATGCACCATTACCCAGGAAAGTACCATCCCCGCAATGGATAAAATGACCGAAATTAGTTCCCGGCCGGTTGATTCCGGTTTGGCAATCAATAATAATAAAACGGCAAACAAGCCGGCAAAGGAACTGATAATAATACTGGTCATCACGAAGACCCTGCTTCCATCCTCCTTGTTTGCCTGCTTTATTATTTCGGAAACCGGGCGGGTAAAAAAAACAATCCAGCTTGTAAGGATAAATACCATTGCAAATGCATCCCATAAAACCGTCACGGTCAGCACCCAGTTGCAATCATAATTACGAATAAATAACCAGGTGATCAGCGAAACACCGAGGCTAAGTAATATACGTTGCAGCGGGTGCATGCGCAATAGTATACTTACCGCCAATTTATTTTGTAGAGGGGTAGCCATTGTGAAAAAGATTTATGTTGAAGCTTCTGATTTGAAATAAACTGTTTATTCTACAGGTGATAAATTTACATTTAAAAAAATGATCCCGAAAACTAACAGAGGCGGAATACAAAAAATGACATGCCTAATATTTTTTCGAATGATCAAAATAAACAGTAAATTAGCCATTGGAAAAGATAGTACAGAAGCGGCAATAGCTCAGTTGGTAGAGCATTAGCTTCCCAAGCTAAGGGCCGAGGGTTCGAATCCCTTTTGCCGCTCTTTAATATTTCAATAATGTCAGGATCAACGTTTATCTATCAACATAATGGCAGCATATTGCCCTGCAGACATTTGTAAAAAGTATTGAAGAATAAAGAGGCTGCGCTTGTTTAAATATGTTTATTTATCTACATTTAAAGTCGCATCTCCAATCTCCAATCAGGTATTCGCTATTTTAAAAAGACAATTGCAATTAAAAGGAAAAGTTTTCCATACACTCAATAAATTAATACTATATGCCCGGCAATTCAAAACTAATCGTGCGGTTAAAAACTACTTCCCGTGATTTTGACTCAACAGAAAATGGAGCAATGATCGCTGAGGAAAATGACCCCATCAAAATTGTACCCAATATCTCTGCAGCTCCAACTCCCTGGGATGAAGCCCACGAAGCCATTAGTGAAAACCAGGAGTATTCATTCATAGAACCGGATATTGAAACGGCTGAAGCCTTTTACAAATACCAGGAGGAGGGAGCCGAAAAAGGCGACTCTCCAAAAGAAAGTTATTTTAAATTTATTGATTATTGGCCCAGCCCACCTCGTCCCTCTATCTGGCACCTGGGTGATGATTTTTCACAGTTAAAAAAAGCGAGGGAAACGGTGGCCGCTGTTCCCAATAAAAAAGTAGTAAGGATTGCCCATTTTGATACGGGCTATTCAAAAAAGCATGTTTCTTTTCCGGCGATAAAAAATATGATCCGGACAGACCTGCAGCGAAATTTTGTAGAAGGAGAGGAAGAACGATGGAACAACGCTGAAGACAAGTTTGACAGTGGCACCTTAAAAATGCCCGGGCATGGTACTGGTACACTGAGCATACTCGCCGGTAGTAAACTGGCCATCAACAATTTGGACTTTGATGATTATATTGGCCTGTACGACAGCATTGAAATTGTTCCCATCCGGATTGCGGAGAGTGTGGTATTATTTAAAGCAGGTGCATTTGTAAGAGCGCTTGATTATGTGGTAAACGAAATATACAATGATGAAAACACCCGTGTTCATGTAATTACGATGAGCATGGGCGGAGTAGCCTCCAGGGCATGGGCCGACCTTGTAAATGCCGCTTATGAAAAAGGGATTTTTATCGTTACTGCTGCCGGAAATAACTTTAAAAAACTGCCAACCCGAACGCTCATTTACCCTGCCCGTTTTAACCGGGTAGTGGCCGCATGTGGCGTTACTTACGATGGTTCACCTTATGCAAAACCCAGGGGAGCCGGTAGTTTTCATATTATGGAAGGCAATTATGGCCCGCAATCGTTGATGAATACGGCCATTGCCGCTTATACACCCAATATGCCCTGGGCCACTTACCGGTATGACGATGTAGTGGGTATCAGGGGCGATGGTACATCTTCCGCCACCCCGCAGGTAGCCTCGGCCGCAGCATTGTATTATGTAAAAAATTATGATGCACTGGAAGCATTGCCTGAATCATGGATGCGGGTGGAAGCAATCCGAAAAGCCCTGTTTGATTCTGCAGCAAAAGAAATCAATACGGATGATGGAAATTTTGATGATGATTATAAAAAATATTATGGCAATGGCATATTGCGTGCGGCTGATATGCTGGAAATACCCGTATCCAAACCAGGTGATCTCGTAAAGCAGGATAAAGACAAAGTTTTTTTCCCCTTTTTCAAAGTAGTGCTCGGTCTGAGAGCAATGGACGAACAGGAAAATATGGAAGAAGAAATGCTGGAGACTGAACTGATGCAACTGGTATTAACAGATGAGGCGCTACAGCAAATATTACAGGATGAAGAAAAGGGCATTGATGATTTGACAAAAGAAGAAAAAGTTGCTTTGGCAGAAGCCGTAATTAAAAATGAAAAAGCATCGGAAAAATTAAAGGAACGTATGCAAATGATGATTAACCAATTAAATTTATAACGTAAAAAATAGTTAGTAATAATTAGGCTGGTTATATAAAAGTTTTAGTGTGCATGTTAACCCGAACAAAACATGATTTACAGCCATTGATATTTTTATGATATGCATACATCTAAATTATTCGCACTGTTTATTACGTTAACTATTGTTACAATTTCATGCCGCACAGTTTCAAAATATAATACCATATTCAACGATTTTGAAAACATAACAAGCCAATTCATTTTGCTCCCTAAATAAGAGAAAACATAACGCCGTTATGCTCTCAGCGTTGCCCGTAACCATTGTTAATGCGCCTATGAATACCGTTGCCTCGTCCAAACCTTGCCACTTTTGCATTTTATCATTTTAAAAATAATAATGAATGCCACATCACAAAAAAACAGTAACGATTATAATACTTACCTCACTTGCCATACTGGCTACAGCAGCTACCACTACCTCAAACAAAAAATATAAGAACCTTCAAGTGCTTCCCCAGGACATCAGCGAAAGACAACTGGATAGTATGATGGAAGCGTATACCAAGGCATTGAAAGTTTCCTGCGATTTTTGTCACGTGCCGCCAAAAGATTTCACGGGCATTGCGCCTAAAACAGATGTACTCGATTATGCCTTAGACAATAGCATGAAAGAGGAGGCCCGTAAAATGATACGCATGTCAATTCATATTAACAAAACTTATTTTTACTATGACAGTACCAGGAGGCCTGAATACCTGAATGTAGTAAGCTGCAATACCTGCCACCGGGGCAATCCATCTCCTGCTAATGAGTAATGTGTTTATAAGGCAAATGCTTACCCTGCTCAAAATAAAAAATGTTCACTAAAATGAAAATGGTTCCACTACTTAGCTGTTATAATATGAAAGAAGCCAAATGTTTTTTCATCATCATTCCTGACATTGAAATATGACATTCTTTTACCTTCACCCACATTGCAGCAAAAGACCCGTCAACTGTTAAATTTTAATTTTTTCAAAAATAATTCTACGCTTTGAGAGCGCTTTATCCGTACCCCCCTCCAGTAGGGGTTTTTTTATTGCAGCCATAAAGCGATATTTCAATTTGTAGTACACAGGGGGGTGTTCATAAACCGGCAGCATTTTTTAGCTTTGTGCCCAATGTATTTAAAAGCTTCATTTAGACATAATCCTGATATAAAGGACATTGCTGCTTACTATCGATTGGTAGAAAGTTATCGCAATGAATTTGATAGGGTTTGCCATAAAACACTTTTAAATATTGGCTTTTGGAACGATGCTTCCACTGAGCAAAAAAATAAAGTAGTTGACCATCTCAATAAAAGATATAAAAATGAATTAACACTTTTTGAAGAAATAGATGCACAAGTAGCGGAATGGGTAAATCGCTTTTGGGATAAGATGATTGCCAACAAAACCATCGACCGCAAAACGATGGCAGAAAAACACCGATTAGTAAAAGTTGACAGCATAAAACACAAAGAAGCCAGGGAGATAGGCACTGAATGGATATGTGCCAACACGTGGAATCAGCTACAACTAAACGAACTATTTGAAGGGCTTGGTTGGAGTGAAGAAAAAACACAATTAGCCATGACACAAGTGATAAGCAGGGCGGTGTACCCAGGCTCAGAACTGGCAACCAGCAAATGGATAAAAGACAACTCTGCCATCTGCGATATTACGGGCTATGATGTACAACAAATCACCAAAGACAAACTTTACCAAAGTGCTTTAGATTTATACCAACACAAAGCAACTATCGAAAAATATTTATCCACCACCACCAATGAGCTATTTGATTTGCAAGATAGAATAATGCTGTACGACCTTACCAATACCTATTTTGAAGGTACAAAACGCAATAGCGAATTGGCACAATATGGACGCAGCAAAGAGAAGCGCAGTGATGCAAAACTCGTTGTACTTGCAATGGTTATCAATATAGAGGGCTTCATCAAATATTCAGCTATCCACGAGGGAAACTATGCAGATACATCAGACATTAAACCCCTCATTGAGAAAATAAGCAGCAATACCAGTAGCTCAGCAAAACCAATAGTAGTAATGGATGCAGGTATAGCTACCGAAAAAAATCTGGGTACTTTAACCCGGGAGGGATACAAATATGTGGTGGTGAGCAGGTCAAAAATAAAAGATTACCAGCCAGTGCAGCAAGGAAAAGAAACGTATCTGCTTACAAAATCTAAAAAAATAATAAGGCTGTCATTGGTGCAAAGTGAAAAACATACCGATAGTTTTATGAAGGTAGAAAGCCCAGCCAAAGGGATGAAAGAGCAAGGTATTAAAACCAGGTTGGAGCAGGGATATGAGCAACTGCTTGAACTCATCAAACAAGGTTTATTTAAACCAAGAGGGATTAAAAAAGCAGATAAAGTGCAACAAAGAATTGGTAGGGCCAAACAAAAATATCCGTCCATCCATCATCTATACAATATTACCCTTGATATTGACACTGCTACCCAAACAGTAAAAAACATGTACTGGCAAAAGGATATGGCAAAAGCTGAAGAAGCCAGTAAAAAATTGGGTGTGTATTTTTTAAGAACAAATTTAGAAGATACAGATGAAGCATTAGAATGGATGATTTACAATACCATAAGGGAGATAGAATCAACCTTTAGAATATTGAAAACAGATTTAGACCTACGGCCCATTTATCATAAAAACGATAAATCAACCATGGCGCACCTGCATTTAGGATTATTGGCCTATTGGCTTGTAAACACCATCCGGTATCAGCTAAAACAATCGGGTATTAAAGATGATTGGAAAGAAATAAAAAGAAAAGCATCCACACAAAAATCAGTGCTGACAACAGCGCAAAACAGTTACGATCAAATCATACAAATTAAGCGATGCACCGAACCAACCGAAGACCTCAGAAAAATCCACAATGCCCTGAAACAACAAAAATCAAAACCCTTTAAGCAAATTAAATTTGTAGTACACAAACCGCCACTCAAAAAAATTGAAACGCAGGCTATTGCACAATTTAGCGATCCGTAGCTGCAATGTGGGTTCAGACATCTGAAATGCAAAATGGTTTTCTTTAGCAGCTTTGTTTCTATGTGCGAAAATAACTAGAGGCATGTCACACAGGAAATGACATATGAGTCCCGAATTTTCTTGGTGAGTCACACTTTGGGGGTGACTCACCAAGAAAATTCATCTATGACAAATCGATGTTGACATGACACTTGTAGGACTATCTAAACGGCATCTCCTTTACATCGTTTTATCACGCATTCAACCTGTCGTAAATAACTTTAAGCGATTCCTTATTTACAAAGTAATTCATGTGGTCGCAGGGTACCTCATGTACGGCGGGTTTTGATGTCCAGGATGCCGTGGTGGCCAATGTACTAATACTCTCATCAGTTACCGCAATATCATTGGCTTTTTTAAATAGCGCAGCATCCAATGCATCGTACACACCACGCTTCTTTATGCGCCGGAACAATTTGCTGACCAGGTTTGAAGTGCCTTCATAGTTTACAATGATTTGCTGAGTATTACCCATGATTACCGTATACGGCATTTCGGGGGCTTCGCCTTTATTCAATACAGGGTAAATACCTGTTATGGGATCCATCTGTTTGAAGCTTACCTGTACATTGGTGGCTATTTTGCCAATACCGGATAAAATAAACATCCAGGGTTTTAAAAATGCTGCTCCGTTAATGGCGTAGGTCAGCAGGGTTTCTGCCATATCCCTTACATCCACCCAGGGTGTGCCGTTGTTGGGCGTACCCAGCATTACCAATTGGTTGACTATTTTATTACCGCCCAGTTTTTCAATAAAGTAACGGCTTACCAGTCCTCCCATAGAATGGGCGATGATGACCAGTTTTTTTTGATGGCCCTCGGCTAAACCAACTGCCGCTAATCTTTCACCCAGCTTTTGTGCGTTTTCTTCAATGGGCGTATTCAGGTTTTCATAATCAAATGCCAACACCTGTGTTTTACTTTTTACAAGCATATTTCCAGTCGTATCCATTTTGGTTTTAATGCATTTTACCATACCCTCCGTATCGCCAATGATGCCATGAATGAAAACGACTATTTCATCTGCCTGCTTCACTGCAGCTTCTACCTTTACCTGGTCACTTTCATATTTTACTTCCAGGTTGTCGTTTACATCCACTATTGCCAGCCGTGGATAATCATATCCGAATCCCAGCTTTTGCCCGATTACTTTTTGAAAATAAATTTTGATGGATCCCAAAAAACTCTTTTGGGTAATCACCGAATCAGAAGCTGTTTCTTCGGGTAATGTTTCAATGTATATCCTTCCATCCGCTGCTGTATACCCTATCGGGTAGTATAATTTGGTTTCAGGATCATAGCCAATGGGAATAATATGGTCATCATCGGCCGACCGGGTAGTGGCCGTTTGTATGATGAGCGGATTTTCATCATTCACTGCATCCCTGTTTGCCACATCGCTCAGTTCCAGCACATCCATTGGTGTTCCTGATCTTGTGCCATCTGAAACCAGGTCGAAGGGCACCAGGTAAGAATTGCTGTTGGCTTCATGTGGCGGCGCTATAAAATCAGTTGGTTTAACGCCTTTTGCATCCAGCGATTTTAAATTGGATTCCGCAGCATTAGAAAGGTAATCATACACCCGGGAAATTTTATCCGATCCGATGATACTCACTTTTGCATTTAAGCCCGCATGTGCTTCAATAGTAATGCCATTCAATTCAGTTGCTTTTCCTTCGGTGATAGCGGTTTCCGTCATTGGCTTTATAATTCTGAATCCAATCGTTTCAGTCTTCCATTCCTTGGTGGCAAATGGTTTGTTGGAAGGCTGCCCACCCGGACTTTTAGACCGGGCAACTTTCATGGCAGGGTTTAATTCCAACCCTTCCTGTTCCAAACCATCCATAGGAATTTTATCGGTGGAAATAAAAAGTTTCAGGTATTCGGTTGTTTCATTGTAACCGAGCTCCTGGTATTCTTTATTAATGGAAAGATAGATGATATCGGTAGCCGTGGTGTTTTTTGTAAATGTCAGCCAGCCTTCCCCGCCAGGCTTTATCTCCATTTTACTTTCAAAATAATCGATGGTGATGCCATAGTTAAATTCAAGATAGGCATTGGATATCCACAGGGTTTGATTGCTGGTATTTGATATCAGCAATTTAAAGCCGGGACTCACCCAGTCTTCCCCATCTTTTGTATAGTACAGATCGTTTAAAACATTGATTTCTTTTACCGCTTCAAAATTTCCTCCTGTTGCCGACCTGTATAAAGTGATATGATAATCATTTTTGGTTAATCCGGAGGAAGGATTATTGAACTCCTGCAAATGCAACCATTTAGCAACCGTTTCCACCTCATTTAAAAAGGTGACCGCTTCGGTATTGTCGGTAACTGTTTTGGATTTAAAAACGGGTATTTCGCTTCCGGGCAGTGTTATAAAAGCTTCCTGCTGTTGGTTGGATCGAATGATATATTGCCCTGATCCTTCTGTTAAAATATGCACGAGCGCTGAAGGAGAATGATCACTCTCTTCTTCAATCAGTTTCTTTATTGCTGCGTCTATATCCGTGGCAAAAGAAAGTTTCAGTTGTTTTTGATTGGGCTGTCTTTCTACTGCCGCAAAATAAGTGGTCTTGATATCTCCCAGTTCCGGTTGCATTTTAATAGTTGAAAATTCCGGTGAAGGGCTGCCGGTAACTGCGGAATCGCAAACGCCCTTAATATGGATTTTATCACCAACATATACATTGTGCATGCTGCCTGCCTTAATACACCATTTGTATTTTGGATCGTAGTACACCAGGTACTCCGGGTTAAATACAGAAACCTCCTGCGATAGAAATATCTTCTCCTTTTCGGAGGGCAGCAGGTCACCAACAATATTGATGTCGGGATTCTGATCAGGCACAATGTTCTTTACCAGTACCAGCGTTTTATCCACCAGCTCCTTATAACTTATTTTTCCACCACAGCTATAAAGTGTTTTTATCAATGAATGAGTGAATGCCCCTCTTTTTTTCCCGTCTATGCTTAGCTCTTTGGATGTCTGACTATCCCTGGAAGCAGCCAGGTGGATATGGTTACCCCTGCTTACCGTAATTCGTTTATTACCGGTTACATCATCATTGGAAATATGGTAGGCCCGAAGCCTTTTATTATTCACTTCTATGGAAAAATCAAAGCCCAGGTAATCTTCCGGATTTAATGGAACCGATGAATCTCCCGGCACCATCCTTTCTGTGATACCGCTGTTATCAATGGCCTTGGTGATGGTACCGCAGTGGCAGCAATCGGTGATAGCAACAAACGTAACCTTTGGTTTATCGATCATCGTTTTCCAGATCAAAAAACTCACTTCCTTATCCACCAGGTCCCTGCCTCCGGGTAACCGGCTATCCTCACAAACAAAGGATTGAACAAAGCCACTGGTATCTGTCCAGAACTCCTGCGGCGCAGTGGAAAAAGATCCATGCCCGCTATAATAAAACAAACAAACATCACCCTCTTTCGCATTATTAAAATGATCAAAAGCTGCGATCATATTATCCCGGGTGGGTTTATCCGCATCATCATCAGTCAGCCTTTTAATAAGGAGCGTATTGCTGTTTCCATAAATGGTCGTTAAACATTCCTGTATTGCATTTACATCGTTGATGCAACCCTGTAATGGTTTGACCGGGTAGTTGTTGATGCCTGTCAGCAGGGCATAAATTTTGGCCATGGTGTTATTATTTTAGTTGAAAGAATTGAAATGGGTTGAATCTTCTTTTTGTAATTGACATCATTACGGGAAAGTATATCCGCAAAGGGATCAGTAATTGCAAAAAAGGTAATGCTTATTTGAAATGACACGATCTTAAATTAATGATGATGGTAAAATGCCGGGGGCAATTACTCATGGAGTTTGAGGTGAGATGGCTTAATGAAAGGATAAAGGAGATTACTGCAGCTATAAAAAACACCAACAATCATCCGAAATAAAACTATGGCAATAACATCATTTGAAATGAAAGCAGCATAAATATACATACCAAAAATCAGATGTTGATATTTTTTTAGATGTAATTCAAATTGTCGTTTAAAGATGTTTCCAAGTGGTTGCGAAACTTTGCGAAGAGATGTATTAACAACCATATTCAGTTAAAACGGTTTCCAACAATGAAGATGAATTTTAAAGTCCCGTAGGAACATAATATCGGTTGACTTAAATTTTATTTAAGTTTAAAGTCACTCAGGGCGATGTCTTTTAGTTAAGCAAGCCCAACTTAATTGCACCGCTCCTTTAGGGCGGTGATAAAAATATATTTTTCTCTTCCCGGCTTTAGCCAAATAACGATTTCGGATAAAGCTATATTTCTTTATCCATTTTTAACCACGTCCGCCGCAGCGGACTTCATTTGCTCATAATCTATAAAACTACCGGTATATGGTCTCTAAAGGGACGAAATACATAACCGGCGAAATAATTGATTTTTTAAAGTGAATGTTACATATTTAATATGTCAATACACTAGTGTCATGTCAACATCGGTTTGTCACAGATGAATTTTCTTGGTGAGTGATCCCCAAAGGGTAACTCACCAAGAAAATTCGCGACTCATACGTCATTTCCTATCTTTGAAATAGCAACCAGCGATGCTGTACTTTCAATTCAAACAAATCTTTTATGTCGCACAATCGTATATTGGCTTTTTCCAGTTCAAGAGCGGGCAATGGTGGATACCTTGAATCTGCCGCCCCGGTTATTAAGGATTTTCTCGGCGATCAACTATTGACCATTGCATTCATACCTTTTGCTGCTGTGGGTAATGAGTATGAAGAATACACAACTATGGTAAAAAAAGGACTGGAAGGATTGACTGTTACCATTGAAACGGTGATGCCTGATACTGCCAAAGAAACCATCGCAAAAGCAGATATAATCATGGTAGGAGGTGGCAATACATTTAAATTGTTGCATGATATCTACGAGTTGAAATTGCTGGATATCATCCGTGATAAAGTAAATAAGGGAGCTCCCTATATTGGATGGAGTGCGGGGGCAAATATTACCTGCCCCACCATTGGCACTACCAATGATATGCCGGTGATAGAACCAAAGAGCTTTAATGCGCTGGGATTATTTCCGTTCCAGATAAACCCTCATTATACCAACGCTAAACCAGCAGGGCATAATGGCGAAACCAGGGCCCAACGGCTGGAAGAATTCATCCAGGTAAATCCAGGTGTACCCATTGTGTGTTTGCCGGAAGGCACAGCGTTAAAAATGGAAAACGGGGTGCTACGACTGATCGGCCAATTGCCCGGGGTGCTGTTTTATTCGGAGGCAGATTCACCGGTTGCCATCAAAAGAGAAATCAATATAAATGAAGACATCTCTTTTTTATTATGAAGCAAGTGCATTAGCTCCCGGTAATTTTATTCAAAGCCCAAATTTTTTTAACCGATTAGTGTTATGTATATCGCAAAACTGACAAGATTAATTCTGATTGGATTAAAAATTTTCCCGGGTGCAAGCCAAGGCCAGTTGGAATTTTGGCATGACATCTTAAAATCGACTACAGTAATACCTTTGGGGCGTAGTATAATTCCCAATCTCCCTAACTCATCCATCAAAATCAACCGCTGAACAAATACACCTACTTTAAAACTTCCCTTTGGCTTAATTTGAATTGAATAAAAGCCAAAGAACAGAATACTCTTTTTTATAGTTTTGCTGATGGTGACAATCACACCAAGGGCCAGTAGCCAGCCACGCATAAATGTTGACGGCAGGTTTACCATTACCGTGATAAATGAAAAGCGCTAGTTGGCGTCAGGAGTAACGGTTACACTGGTGAACACGGAAGATAAAACAACACTAAAAACCATGATTACAAACGAAAATGGGGAAGTGCAATCATTTTTTATACAAGGAAAATATACATGCATTATATAGTAACGTAACAACCAAAGAGCAACGGATTACCATGCAGTTTGGATTGCGTTACGAATATACCAGCTACCAGGCAAACCAACTTGGCAACAGTTAGCATAAAGATTCTGCATTTTCCCGTAACTACGACGGGCTTTTTCCTTCGGGCTTTGTGAGTTACGAAGCAGACTCATCCAATACTTTTACAGTTACTACCGGCCGCAGAATAGACCGGCCGGCTTTTCAAAAGCTAAATCCCTTTGTTTTTATCATTAACAAATACACCTATCAGACAGGTAACCCGTTTTTTCTGCCGCAAAATAGCTGGAACATGGAAGTCAGTCACCAGTACAAATCTGTACTTACTACCGCCATTTCCTATAGTATCATCAAAAACTATTTTTCACAGCTATTTCTCACCGATACCAGCGGCATACTCATTTACTCTGAAGGGAATGTTGGCAGGGCAAAAAATATTGGTCTATCGGTTACAGTACAGGTATCACCGTTTAAATGGTGGAGCATCAACGGGCAGGCGATGTATAACCATAAAGAGTTGAAAGGATATGCCGGTAATAATTATGGATCCAACGTAAATCAATTGCACCTGAATATTAACAACCAGTTTCGCATCAATAAAGTGTATACGGCTGAGCTTTCCGGATTTTATACCACCAAAGCCCGCAATGATCTGCAGGAATTGCTTTATCCAACCGGCCAGTTATCCGCTGGTATAGCAAGGCCGGTATTAAAAAAGAAAGGCAGCCTGAAAATAAGTGTTCGGGATATTTTCTTTACGCAGGTAATGGAAGGATTTACGCAATTTCAATTGGCCGAAGAATATTTTATTCTACGCCGCGACAGCCGGGTAATCAACCTTGCTTTTAGCTGGCGATTTGGCAAAGCACAAAAACAAGACAGGCGTTCCGGCGGCGGTGCATCAGATGAAATGGAAAGAGCAGGAAATGGCAGTTAGCAGGTATTTAAAAACAACGCATGAAAGTCTTTAAAACTACTCCGGCGAGTTCCACTTTGAAATATAATTTTTTAATTGCTTTAATTGTTTATTGACTTTCACCACGTCATAATTTCCCGGGTTGTATTTTTTGCCCAACCATAGTTTCATTTCTTTGTAACCAGGATTTTTTTTATCCTGTAATATATTCAACAGGCTATAGAACCCTTTTATTCCTCCACAATCCTCGGGCGGACAATTCATTTCACCACCAAAACATCTTGGATACAGTGTTTTATTTTCTCTTTTCACCAATTTGTCTAGTGTAATTTCATGCACCCAGCCATCACCAAAGTCGTATTTGTATTGGAAATAATCTCTTTCCAACGATAATATATCTGTTAGTAAAGTTTTACGGGAATCCAACACCTGACTGCTACCAAATTGTACCTCCTTTTCATCAATCATTCCTACCCGGTATCCGTCCAGGTTAAACTCAAACAAATGGCTATTCGTCCAGCCCATTACAATTTGCAGAATATGATGCAATTCAAAAAAGGATGTTTCCCTGTTTACAAAAAAGGTTCTCCAAATCAATGGCTTTGATCCTTTTATTGACACCGTAAATTGTATTATTTCGCTCATGAACCGCTTAATTTGGATCAGGCTAAATTACGAATATTGTGATAACGTTTATTTTTTTACAAGTAAGAAAATATTTCGTGTTGTATATAATCCTTATTAGAAAATTACAAATTCAAATGCTTGGCGTAAAAGGTTGCCGGGGGTGCAATTCAAATGGCAGGAGGGGGTTGCCAGCCCTTTTTAGCGACAACCTGAATTGTACCCGTTGCCGGATTACATGCACCCAAAAAAATCCTTCGTATTTAGTTTTACAAATTTCAAACGAAGGACCCTGAAAATTTACGTGATTATTTAAGATATTGACCAAACCATTTCAGGTAGCGGTCAAACCGGTCTACCTGGTAAGACGGCTTGGTAATGCCATGGAACTGGCCCGGGTAAATGATCAGTTGGGTTGGAATTCCGAGCGATTTTAATGCCTGGTACATTTGCTCCGAACCTGCTGTGGGTACATTAAAATCCTTTTCGCTGGCCATAAACATGGTGGGCGTTTTAATTTTATCTGCCTTAAAAAAAGGATAAGAAAGATCCATCCATTTTTTTGGATTTTTCCATGGTGCACCCAGTTCCGTTTCATATTGTGTTACGTATTGATCTACGCCATACATACTAAATTGAAGCGCACTTCCAGCACCACTTGCGGCGGCTTTAAACCGGCTATCTGTTGCAATGGTGTAGTTTGTTAATATGCCTCCATAGCTCCATCCACCGATGCCCATATTCTTTTCATCTGCAATTCCCTTTTCTGTTAAGTAAGCAGCAGCACCCAGGATATCCATTACTTCTTTGTTACCCCAGTCTGCATAAATAGCCTTTGTAAAATCAACACCCCTGCCACTGCTTCCGCGGTAATTAACGCCTGCTACTGCATAACCGGCGGCGGCAAGCATCTGCCTCGAAAGATCAAATCCATAATCATCCTGCCCAACCGGGCCGCCGTGTATAAAGAGTATCAAAGGCAATTTTTGTCCAGGGGCAGCAATTGCAGGGCGGTATAAAATGTTGGAAATTTTTGTTCCATCCTTACTGGTAGATGTAAACCCTTCGACGGTTGCAAACTGGATGGCATTTACAAATGAATCCTGCAAATGAGTAAGCCTTCTTTCCTTATTATTTTCCACCACATATAATTCGGCAGGCATTTGTGGTTCACTCATCGATGTTATCAATGCATCCGAAACCGGCGAACTTTCAATATTGCTAAAACTTCTGTCGCCCCCGGCAATTGTTTCCATGGCATTATTAGCCAGGTTGAATTTTGCAATGGTTTGCTTCCGGTCATCGGTCACTAAAAAACAAAGTTGCTGCCCGTCCCTGGTCCATTGAATATCATTTACCGGGCGGTCCAATGAACCGGCTAACGATCGCACTGCGCCGCCGGCAGCCGGCACCAGTGAAAGGGTGCTTTGCCCATACATAGTGAAATTGAGATTGCTCGAAGAACTGGAATAAGCGATCCATTTCCCATCCGGGCTCCACTTTGGGTTTCTATCGGCTCCGGCCCAGGTGGTTAGTTGCTTCATCGTTGCTCCTTTAGCTGCATCCATTACCCAGATATCCTGGTTTTCATTTTTATCCGGATCAGTTGACCGGTTGCTCGCAAAAGCCAGTTGCTTGCCATCCGGGCTCCATACAGGAGAGGCTTCATCAAAATTTCCCCTGGTTAGCGTGTCGGTCTTTTTGGAACCTATGTCGAAAATATACAGGTGAGTGTAACGGTTCTCTACCCATCCATCCCTGTCTTCTTTAAAATGGTACCGGTCCATTACAAATGGCGACCTGGTTTTTGTTTTGGCTGTATCCGAAAAATCCTGGTCCTTGATGCTCATCACCATCTTTTTTCCATCGGGGCTCCATGCGTATTCATCCAGGTCGCCTTTTATATTGGTGAGCTTTTTTGCCTCGCCGCCCCTTCTGTCCATCAGCCATATTTGTGCATTCTTTTCGCCGTTTCGTGCAGATACAAAGGACAGATATTTTCCGTCGGGGCTCCACCTTGGTGTGCTTTCTCCATCATCGCTGTTTGTTAATTGTATGGTTTGTTCACCGTCCCAGCTCACCATCCAGATATCGCTGTTGCGCCTGTCTTTGGATGTATCCACACTGCTAACCGTATAGGCTACCCATTTGCCATCCGGGGAAATCTGCGGATCGCCAATATTTTTTAATAGATAAACATCGGTTGGTTTTAAAGCCCTTTTTGCCGGATTTTGTGCAGCAACATTAAGCCAGCTTACGCTAAGCACAAGAAAAGAAAAGAAAATTCTCATTTAAATTAATTTTGGTGAATGGTGGTTAAAAATAGATGCTTCCCCTTGATATATGAAATTATTTATCAGTGGAATTAAGGGTAAGAGTGATCTGTAAGTTTTAGCAGGGATATGATTGCTGGAAGCTTGTGCACCTGAATTATTTTGTTTATTGCCATCAAAAAAGAATTGCTTTATATTTTTGGCAATATTCAGGCAACAAATGATGTGGTAAAATGGTTTGATAAGCATCTACAATTTTAATAAAAAAGGCCACGTGTATGAAAATAAGATTTGCAATTATCCTGCTATTACTAAGCAATTGTTTTGTAA
The DNA here is from genome assembly GCA_038213285.1 of Chitinophagales bacterium. Taxonomy (GTDB): domain Bacteria; phylum Bacteroidota; class Bacteroidia; order Chitinophagales; family Chitinophagaceae; genus Ferruginibacter. The sequence continues at coordinate 44,467 of JBBQTL010000002.1, read as the reverse complement.
AATGTAATTCGCAACAAAGTACTTTGCTGCCTGCGGGTGCAAATGATACCGGTTACATTTACGGAAAGGCATCTGCGGATGGTATAGGAAAATTTTATTGGGGCAGGGAAATATCGCATGTAATGGGGGCTGCGGGCAGTGACTGGCTTGAAAGAGCAGACCGGAACCAGGAAGAAAACACCAAACTTGCGATTAAAAAAATAAGCATTCCGGCAGATGGCACCATTGCAGATATCGGAGCCGGAACAGGTTACTATAGTTTTAAGCTATCTGCCAAAGTACCAAAGGGAAAAGTATATGCCGTGGAGATACAGGATGAACTGATCGGGTATCTTAAAAATAAAAAGGCGCAGTTGAAAGACTCTATTGTAGAAATAATAAAAAGCACTATCATTTCACCCAAGCTTCCGGATAGCAGCATTGATCTTGCCATCATGGTGGATGTGTACCATGAACTTGAATATCCGCACGAAATGTTGTTAGCCATTCACAAGGCACTGAAGCCTGGTGGAAAAATATTATTGATTGAATATCGTGGAGAAGATCAGGCTATACCTATTAAAGCACTTCATAAAACCACCGTTGCTCAACTGGGAAAAGAAATGGAAGCCAATGGCTTTCGCCTGCAATACAAGGGTGATTTTTTGCCGATACAACATTTTTTATTGTACGAAAAGAAATGAGGGGAGCGGTTTTTATAATTGGATGCAGTAATAAGCATGTTACACAAAAAAAGAACTTCCACAGCTATGAATTTTTCATAGTTTGTGGAAGTTGCAGTTAAAACCAACCTAAGCTGGTTTTGTTGGGATCATTCAATTTTTTGAGGTTTTGCCTCCCAGAAAAAATTTTAATAATTTGTTCCTGGTTTCAGTGTTTACGGTCTTTTGCCATCATCGCTGTTTAAGGCATAGGCTTAGGATATTGGAAAATCTGGTTTTTTTGAGTCATCATCGCTTTTTACAGCATAGTCTCAGGACATTGGTTTTCTTGGTCTTCTTCAGAATAACCGATTCAACTGGTTTTTTTGAGTCATCATCGCTTTTTACAGCATAGTCTCAGGACATTGGTTTTCTTGGTCTTCTTTAGGATAACCGATTCAACTGGTTTTTTTGAGTCATCATCGCTTTTTACAGCATAGTCTCAGGACATTGGTTTTTATTGGTCTTCTTCAGGATAACCGATTCAATTGGTTTTTTGAGTCATCATCGCTTTTTACGGCATAGTCTCAGGACATTGGTTTTTTTTGGTCTTCTTCAGGATAAAGGATTCAATTGGTTTTTTGAGTCATCATCGCTTTTTACGGCATAGTCTCAGGATTGGTTCTTATAGTTTTCATCAGGATTCTCGATCTTAATTTAGAAACTAACTGGTGATATCAATCAATTATTTTCTGATACAAAGATGCGACAGTAAAGGTTTGTAAACAATAGCATTATCACTCTTTTCTTGTAATAGAGTAAATACTGGCGGCGTAGTAAGAGTTCTATACATTTGAAGAAATAGTACGTTTACGGGGATGGTAAAAGTACGTTTTGCAGGTAGAACGTACAATCAGGCACTAACGGGGCGGGATGCCGACCTATAAGCATCATACCTTTTTACTTGAGCAACATAAACCGGTTAGCTGTGATGCGATTTTATTAAATTGCAGGTATGAAAAAAGTCGAAGAACTTAATAAGCGTTAAGTTCCTATTGTGGCTATTGATCCTGCACTTGATAAATACAGGAGCAAAATTATGTTTCCGGAAAAACTTGAGAAGGCAAATAAAATGCTCAGTACTGCTAAGCTTCCACCCAATAAGCACAGCAGCTAACATTTTTATCCCAATAAAAATTCACCTTCTGCACAGGGAATTGTAAAATAAAAAGTACTTCCTTTGCCCGGTTCAGACTCTACCCATATTTTGCCATGGTGCAACTCCACAATTTTTTTACAATGTGATAACCCAATACCCGAGCCGTTATATTCTGACCGGGTATGTAAACGCTGAAAAATAACAAAGATCCGTTCCTGGTGAATCTTTTCGATACCAATCCCATTATCGGAAAAAGCAAATTTCCAATAACCGTCGGTTTTGTTAACCGATATATTTATATCAGGAGCAACTTCTTTCTTACTGAATTTAATAGCATTGATCAACAGGTTTTGAAATAATTGCTTCATCTTAGTGGGGTACCCATTTATCACCGGTAAATCTCCATATATAATCTCCGCATTAAAATCCCGGATAACCAACTCGATATCTGCAATTACATCCTGGATGATGTTGTTACAGTCCACTTTTTCCAACTGATTTTTACTGCCAATCCTCGAATAATCAAGCAGGTCTTTTATCAGCACCTTCATCCTGTCAGAAGAATCAACAATAAAACTGAAATATTTGTCGGCTTTTTTATCCAGTTTACCTCCGTACTGCTCTTTCAATAGGTTTACAAAACTGGAAGTGGTGCGCAGGGGTTCCTGCAAATCATGAGAAGTGACGTAAGCAAATTGCTCCAACTCCTTATTTTTCCTTTCAAGTTCCTTATTTTTTAAATCCAGGTCGGTCTCCGATTTTTTTAGCATCTCCTCATTTCATTTACGCGTGGTAATATCAGTAACCATTGCCAGTACGCCATCAAATTCACCTGTAATATTCAAAATGGGAGATACGGATAAATTTGCCCAAATCCTTTTCCCGGTTTTTGTTAAAAAATAAAAATCAAAGTTTTCGGTAATTCCCCTTTCTATTCCCTGGGTGATCTTTTTTTACTACATCTTTTCTTTGCTCATCCATAAAATCCAGGTACTGTTTTCCCAATATTTCATCCGGGGTGTATTCAAATATGTCGCACAATTTTTTATTGGCAAATACAGTATGGTATTCCCTGTCAAACATCCAGATACCTTCCTGCGCCGTTTCCACAATCTGTCGGTAGCGTTGCTCACTTTCGGCTATTTGGAGTTCAGATTTTTTTCGTTCGGAAATATCATGCACAGATCCAATGATCATGATACATTTGCCGTTTTCATCCAGTACAGGGTTGATATTGACAATACCGGTTTTTCATCCAGATGGGTACTCCAACGTCCCACGACTGCGGCTTTTTTTTCAGTAATGCATTGATTGTATTTTTCATTAACAAAATTGAATGAAGCGGGAGGAATCACTTCGTCGAGGTATTTACCAATCACCAGTTCTTTGTCAAGCCCGGTGGATTTTAAAAATGAAAGATTTACTGATGCAAACTGAAACCTGCCATCTTCCTGGAGGGTTACCATAAAAATGATATCCGATACCGTATTATAAATCTGGTCGAGCCGTTGCTCATTTATTAGCAAGGCAGCTTCCGCATTTTTTCTTTCCGTTATATCATTCACTACACCTTCTACCCTGGTGAGGATATTATTCACAATTTCGGGTACCGCTTTTACTTCTATCCACCGGGTTGATTTATCCTTGTGAATTATTCTGTAAGCGCTGTTTGACTGGATGCCTTTTTGTAACTGCTCACTCTCCTTCTCAACCAGGTGAAGATCATCAGGATGAATTACCTGGAACCAAAGCTGGTTATTGGCAAAGTCATTAATGCTGTAACCTTAAATCCTTTCGCAACCAACAGACATGTGGATGTACCTGTCGTTAACAATATCCCTTGAAAAAAAACCTTCGTTTACCTGGTTAAATATTCTGCTGAGTTCGTTGTTTGCATTTTTTAATTCGGTGGTTTCCGTGGCCAATTTTTCATTTAAAGCATCTATTTGCCGTTGGGCGTTTGCTACAGCTCCTTCCAGCGTCTTTATTTTATCCTTGTACAATAAACGGTGTGTGTGCGATATATCAAACCGGCATAATTTGAATTCATTATACTGGAAAGCCGTTTGACTTATACAGCCGACAGTTTTTCACCGTTTATTATTTTACTAAACAGGCTGTTCCAATTTAACTATTTGCTGGGATAACAAAAGATTCGTTTTTATGGGTAGTTTAAAATAGAACGTAGCTCCTTGGCCAGGCACAGATTCAACCCATATCTTACCCTTGTGTAATTCCACTATTTTTTTACAATGCGCCAATCCGATTCCAGAGCCTTCGTATTCCTTTTTGCTATGAAGCCGTTGAAAAATATCAAATATCCTTTCGCTGTTTTTCTGGTCGATGCCAATGCCATTATCACTGACAGCAAACTGCCAGTAACCGGCAGTCTCCTGTACCGTAATATCTATTTGCGGTGGAGTGTGTTGCTTCCGGAACTTTATTGCGTTAATCAACAGGTTTTGAAAAAGCAGTTTAATTTCGGTTGGATATCCATTTATTAACGGCAATTCAGCAAACCGGATATCAACGGCGGCATCCTGTATCGCTGCGGTAAGATCTGCTATCGCATTCTGTAGAATGATATTGCAATCCACCGTTTGCGATTCTCCTTTTGTACCAATCTTCGACAAATCCAACAGGTCTTTAATAAGAACCTTCATCCTTAGAGTGGCGTCTGATATAAAGTGGAGGTACTTATCTGCCTTTTCATCAATTTTTCCATTATACTTTTGCATCAGAAGCTCTGCGAAACCATTAATGGTTCTAAGCGGCTCTTGCAAATCATGCGATGCCACGTAAACAAACTGTTCCAATTCCTTATTATTCAATTGTAATTTTTCATTTGCGAGATCAGCTTCCTGTCTCGCCGTTTCCGATTCGGCCCGGGCCTCCTCCGATTCCAGTCGTGACTTTCTTTCTTCTTTATTTAGAAGCACCAGTTGAATGGTTTGCGCTTTTACCTTTTGCTCCAGTAGCAGCTTTTGCTTTTTAATGACATTCATGCGAAATAGATAAAAACCAATCATGCTTCCTGCAATCATCAGAAATACGAATAACATAAACCACCAGGTCAGCCAGAATGGAGGTGTTATAACGATTTTTACCGATGTTCCTGTATCATTCCAAACTCCATCGTTATTGCTCCCTTTTACTTTAAACACATAAGTTCCGGGATCAAGATTGGTATAGGTAGCAGAGCGTTTTTTGCCGCAATAGATCCATTCATCATCAAAACCATCCAGCTTGTATGCGTATTGGTTTTGCTCCGGGTGTGTAAAGTTGAGTGATGCAAATTCTATTGTAAAAACAGATTGCTTATAGGAAAGCGTTATTTCTTTTACATGGTTAACTGATTGCTGCAAAGGAGAACTTCCGCCTATGCCTACAGGCTTATTAAAGACCTGGAAATCTGTAATATAAACAGGTGGTACATACGTATTGTCTTTGATACTATCCGGGTAAAAAGTATTAAATCCGTTTACCCCACCAAAGAACATCTCGCCGTCGGGCGCCTGGTAAGAGGCTTTAGCCTTGAATGTATTACTTTGAAGACCGTCAACAATGGTATAATTTCTAAATACTTTGGTCGTTGGATTAAATCTCGACAGCCCCTTATTGGTGCTTATCCACAAATTGCCCTGGTGATCCTGTTGAGTACTCCAGATGATATTATTCGGCAGGCCATCCTTTTCTGTGTAGCTGGTAAAAGTGTTTGATTTAACATCAAAGAAATTTAATCCGTATGCAGTACCCAACCATAAATTACCGGATTTATCTTCCATGATGGAATACACATTATTATTACTGATGCTTTGTTTAATTTTTGGATCGGATTGGAAATGAATAAACTCCCTGGTACTGGTAATAAAATGATATATCCCCTGGTCGCCTCCTATCCACAATTGGCCCGCCCTGGTTTCATAAATGCTAAAGATGCTATTATTGCCCACGCTTTTGCCGTCCTTACTGTTTGAAAAATAATGGGTAAACTTTTTAGAAAGGTTATCAAATAAATATAAACCACCATTATCATGCGTGCCTACCCAAAGGTTATTCTGCCTGTCTTTATAAATCATATTTACGCTGGAGGAAGTAAGCCGGTTGATGTATATTTGTCCAGGTTCGTAGTGGGTGGACTGCTTTTTTTTAACATCAAACAAATCAATACCACCCCGATGAAATCCGAGCGCTAAAACCCCCGGTAAATAATCCGTTACCGACAGTATATAATCGTTGAAAATGGATTTGCTGTTAGCGGGATTGTTGCGATAATTTATAAAATTATGCGTGGCCGGGTTAAAAAGATTTAAACCACCACCATCGGTACCAATCCAGATATTATTATCCGCATCGCTGCTGATGGAAAGCACGATGTCATTACTCAGGCTATTATTTTTACTAGGAATTTTTTTGTAATGCGTAAATTTATTGCCAAAAAGCGGAAGGAAATTTACACCTCCCGACCAGGTGCCAACCCAGATGTTACCGATATCATCTTTATATAAACTGTGGATGGAATTGCCGGAGATACTATGCTGGTCGTTTTCGTTATACTGGTAGTTAGTAAAATTATTTGTTGAGAGATCTAATATGCTTACTCCACCATTTTCTGTACCGATCCATAAGTGGCCGTTATTATCCTCCGTAAAAGATAAAATATCATTGTGGCAAATGCTGTTTTTATTAAGCGGGTTATGTTTAAAATTGATAAAAGAGTTTTCGCGGCGGTTATATAAGGCAATACCGCTACCCTGTGTTCCTGCCCAAATATTTCCTTTACTATCTTTAAAAACCGTTTTAATGTATCCTGATGCGATACTACTGCTATTTGCTGAATCGTGATTGTAACGTGTAAATTTTTCGGTTTCCGGGTTAAACCGGTTGAGCCCGTTTCTTGTACCAATCCATAACTCACCATTATTGTCTTCGGTTATTTTATATACATAATTATTACTCAGACTATTAAAATCCTTGTTGTTATTTTTATAGTATTTGAATTCACCATTTGCTGAATTAAATAAGCAAAACCCGCCGCCGCCAGAACCCAGCCAAAGTCGTTTTTTACTATCCTGGAAAATATTTTTGAATATGATGCCATTATCTGCCATACCATAATGGCTAAAAGATTCTTTTACTCTGTCAAATTTATCAAAACCACCACTCGTTAATACCCATAAATTATGTGCTGCATCCTCCGTAATGCTGTAAACTGCATTATTGTCAATACTCGCCGGATTTTCCGGATTGTGTTTATACACTTCAAATTTATAGCCATCGTATTTATTTAAACCCTCGTCAGTGGCAAACCACATAAAGCCTTTATAATCTTTTAAAATAGAAAAGACTGTATTTTGAGAGAGCCCTTCAGTAGTAGTTAAGCGGCTAAATTCAGGATTACTTATCTGCGGATAAGCCGGAATGCAAATAAGGTTTATAAAAGCCAAAATTGCCAGGTGCAGCCATTTCATAAAGGTTGATGTTTCATAATTGAGATGGTTACTTTTACCGTTGTATTAATTGTAAAATGAAGGTTGAACCCGTGAAAGGCAAATGTTGAATTACTGACCTTTCATAACTTTTGCATCTGCATTATAAAGAGTATCGCTTTTCTTAATATCTGGTGCAATAAAAAACCTCCCGTTTAGGAGGATATAACAACTTTTATAAAATATATCTTTCCGGATAAAAGTTGATTTTAAGTAATTGCTCACAATTTATTAAAAATTAAGACCTTTCATCAGCAAAGGGATCGTTTGAATTTTACGGAATATTTGATATTGTAAAGGTTATAATTTCCAGACAATTAAATTGTAGAAAACAATACAAATAAGATGTAGATACTTATCTATTAATTCGATGGGCGTGCATCATTTTCAGTTTTAAGGCTGTCGTAAAATAAAAAACTTCCACAGCTACTGGTTTTTCATAGCCTGTGGAAGTATGCATTTTGTTACCCCACCGTTAAGTGGTTTAACAGGATCAACTAATGTGCTGAGGCAGTGCCTCTCCCAGAAAAAATCATTTGAATAATTTGTTCCCGGTTTCAGTGTTTTTGGTCTTTTGCCATCATCGCTTTTTACAGCATAGGCTTAGGATATTGGCTGTTCGGTTTTTGGGGTCATCATCGCTTTTAATGGCATAGTCCCCGGATACTGGTTTTCTTAGTCTTCTGTAGGTTTAGGATCGATGCTGGTTTTTGGGTCATCATCGCTTTTTCAGCATAGCCCCGGATATTGGTTTTAGTTGGTTTTCTTAAGGTTTTGGATCAATCTTGGTTTTTGAGTCATCATCGCTTTTAACGGCATAGACTCTGGATATTGGTATTTGTCTTCTGTAGGATTTGGATATTTTTTAGAATCTGACTGACGATATCTTTTCATTCATTTTCTGATACAAAGATGCACCGGTATTGGTTGTAAAACAATAGCGTTATCACTCTATTTATGTAACAGAGTAAATACTGTTTGTGTAGTAAGAATTCTATTCAACGAATGAATATAAAGTGGGTTAGTGGCACGTACAATTACGAGATCGAATATACGGGTATCGAATTTTACCGGCTTCCATACATATTGCCGGCCCATTTCAAATTAAATCATTAGATGGGTGGCCAATTGTATACGGCCGTTCGCAACCTGAGAAATCACAGGCTGATGGCGGGGTGTTATTTTTTAAGCAACCAATCAGAATATAGTTTTTAAGGAAGGTGTAGCCGTTAGTTGTGATATATTTGTAGGAATCAACCTCATCAATACATGATTGCAGAAAATGAAGACCTGTTAACTGAACATAAGCCAGTTCATGTAAGCACTGCCGCTTCTATTTTCCGCACCAGCTTAAGCCTTGCACTTTTTATTGCTGTCGACTACTGGATTTTTAAAAGCTGGAGTGCAGTATGCCTGTTGGTGAGTGTAATATTTATTCATGAGTCCGGACATTTCATTGCAATGAAAATTTTTGGCTACAAAGGAATCAAAATGACATTCGTTCCTTTTTTAGGCGCTTATGTTTCAGGAAAAGCTACTCATTACTCAAAGTATAAAAAAATCATCATGTTGCTGGCCGGCCCTGTTCCCGGGATCCTGATCGGAATGATGTTGTTGTTTTTATACCAACAAAATTTCAACAACTATTTCTACCTGGCTGCACTTGCTTTTCTATTTTTAAACTTGTTTAATTTACTACCTGTAAACCCACTGGATGGTGGTCAGATTATTGAAACCCTTTTTTTTAGTGGCAATCAAATTATACAAACCATTTTTTTGTACATTTCATTACTGATAGTCCTTTATTCCTTATTCGCCTTTCAATCATGGTTTTTGGTAATTATCGTATGGTTGATTTTTATTCGTATCAGATCTATTCAACTTACTTACCATGTTCGTAAAGAGTTGGATAAAAATAACTTTCCATACAATTGTAGCTATGAAGATTTAACTGATGATCAGTACGCACAAATAAGAGATGTGTTGGTAACGCAAAGCAGTCTGTTGAGTAAAAGATTTACGCCAGGTGTGCCATCTAACAGAGAAGAAGAATTAATAAGTTATATAGAAAAGATTTTAATGCCAGCCTATCACCAGGATTTAACCATGCCCCAAAAGCTTTTATTCATCAGTCTCTATTTTCTGGCTTTTATTTTACCCCTCATTCAATGGGGATTATTAAAGAACTGGTTTTAACAATCGCCCGTGTTCATTTATTCCTAAAAAAAATAGACTTAATAAAATTGAGTTTCCGATTTCCAGATCGTAAAAATTTTCAACAAAAAAGTAATGCCATCTGTTATAATTGGTTTTTCAATAAATCAACCGGTTGTTTTTTACTACTGGTGAAGGCGATACTTTATTCACCATAATTTATTGTGGCACGGTTTTGGGAAATCTAGCCTCAGGCGCCAAAAAAATCTATATCAATAAAAAATCATTTAAAACTTAATATCATGAATACTACAGATAATTTTCCAAAAACAGAACCAATTCAATCGCCAGGCAAGGGTAATTATAAAAATGTCGTAATAGGCGTTTTAGCAGCCGGTATTATTGGTTTGGGCGGTTACTTAATTGTTGATAAAAATAAAACAGTTGAGGTAATTCACCAGCAGGAAACCCAGATTGCTTCTGTATCTGAGGAGAAAAGCATTGTACAGAAAAGCTTTGATGCGTCACTTGCCCGCCTTGATTCTATGACCAGTTCAAATAAGGGCTTGGAAGGTAAATTAACGGAAAAAAATGGCGAGATCGCTAAAGTAAAAGCTGAAATACGCAGTATTTTAAATAAGAAAAATGCAACAGCTGCAGAATTATCAAGGGCAAAAACGCTGATTGATTCTTTAAACGGACAGATTGAAAGTATGCAAGTAGAAGTGGCCCGTTTAACACAGGAAAACCAGGTTTTATCAAACGATAAAGTGGTATTAACACAGGAAAAAGAAAAATTAACTACCGACCTTACTGCTACTACCGTTGTAAAGGAAGATCTTGAAAAGAAAGTTGATGTTGCCTCAACCCTAAATGCATCAAATATCCAGATTACTCCAATTAATGTTAAAAATAATGGTAAAGAAAAGATATCAAGCGTGGCAAAACGTGTAGACAAACTGGTTGTTAGTTTTGTTGTTGATAACCGTATTGCACAGCCAGGTATGACTGATGTATATGTTCTCGTTATTGGGCCAGATGGTAAACCATTATCCGGCGAAGCTACCGGTTCAGGTACATTTACCACACGTGATGAAGGCGATAAATTATACACTGCAAAAGTACCGGTAGATGTAGAAACCGCTAAAAGAAAGAATGTTGAATTTGCTTTTAAGCCAGGCGCTAATTTTCAACAGGGAAATTATATTATTCAAATATATCAAAACGGATTTAAGATTGGTGAAGGAACACGTTCATTGAAAAAAGGCGGTTTATTTAGCTAGTCTATTTAATCCGTACCTTCTAGTTATATACAGTTTACAGTTAAAAAAAGCCACCTTGAAAATTTCCAGGTGGCTTTTTTTATTCTCATGCTTACACAATAAGAATTAGTTTTTTCGTCCTTGAAAATTGTATATTCCCCATATTATCAATTAGGCCTTCCTGATATATTATTTGGAATAATTGCTTTATGATATTCATTGACATGCTAATCGATACTCATATATGTTATGGCCCGTTATTCTATTGTAAGGTTACCCAGTATTAAAAAATTCTTTGCCGCATTTACACTTAGTTTTGCGCCGGGGGAAAGGGTGTAAGCAATATTCAAAATACACTGACCATTTGGTGTCGGGTTTATCACTATCTCGCTACCCGGATTAATTTTAGTAGGTGGTATAAGGTTGTTATACCAGTTGATGCTATCATCCCAGTTTCCATTTCCTGTAAAAATATAGACGGGTGTTAAATTAGAAATATAGCCGCTGATATCAAAGCTTCTTAATTTCGGACTTACATTTATATCAAAGCCGGGTACAACCGTATGGGAAAATTTTTCATTACTTATATACCCATAAGTATCGGTTCCAAAACAAATTCCTTCAGCCTGGCCCATTACAGTAACATCCGGCAAATCAATTTGTCTTTTATTGCCGTTAAAATATTTTCCGCCACTATAGTCTGTCAGTAAATGCATATAGTGTGGTGCTGATCCTGAATTTTTGTATCCCAGCAATACCACCGTTTTCTGCCCAATTGCTTTGTCGGCGGCTGTTATCAGGTAATTGGTAGCCAATGTTTCCAACGGGGTGGCTAAATAAGTCCCGGCAGTAAGCCCATCAATCTGGTAGTGGGTTGTATTCAAATCAATCCAGTTTTTTGTAAACAGGTGAATTTTTCCACCATCCACGACCATCGCTTCGCAATCAAATTTTGTTTTATTAGGCATTGTTGGCAAAATTGGCTTCGGCTGATCGCTGTAGGAAAAGTTGATAACAGCTATTTGCCCGGCAGGAAGAATAACTACTGGATTGGTATTATAATCAGGTACAGCGCTTAAAGGAAATTTGTAAATTTTCAAATTTGTTCTTGCTCCATTTGCATTATTTCCAAAATCGCCTATATAAAATGAAGTACCGTCAAAAGCAATATCTTCCCAGTCAACGTTTACCGCACCAGCCAGGTACACCCGTTGGAGCATTGTATTGGTAACGGTATCTATCCTGTAGATGGCAGCTGAGCCGCGGCCATCGTTAAAACTCCAGAGATAATTACCTGCCATTTGCAATCCACTACTTTCCATGAGCGTATCACTGATCGGATCTACCTTTAATGCCGGGGTATAAGGTGTAACTGCATAAGTACATCCACCGTCACTTACTGTTGCCAACGGGTTGTAATTGTTAGCCAACGGATCCCGGCATCCAGCTATTTGCGCCCTGGCAGATTGGGATAATAAAAAAAATAACAGCCCAATTGCGAGCCATTGTGAACGTTGAGTGATGCTGTTTTTTCTTATCATCGTACCAAAAATTTGTGTAGCTTATCTTTTAAAGGGTAAAAAATATATCAGCCGGATTACACATCAAAAAATACCCGGCCTCATTTAATCAGCAATTTATGAAACCTTTCTATTTCTGATTTTTCCTGCGGAGAAATGGCTTCATTGTTTTCAAATTTCAGTTTTATAAATAGCACCCTTTTATGTTGGGGATATTTTTCCAAAATATCATTCATCATTTTTTCGAACAGGTCGTCTTTTGCAGGTAAGGGAGCAACCACCGGTAAAGGTGACTTGTACCGGGTTGGTTTTTTTAAAATGATGGCTTCCAGGGTGGCTAATTTTCCTGGTGCAATCGTTTTTACATTTGAGGCCTTGCTATACAATCCTTCTAATTGCTTTTTACTCAGGTTACCTCTTTCCTGGTATTGGTACAATAAACTTTCTACAAATTTAGAGTTGGGGTACCATGCCTGGGATTCTTTTAATACATCCAATATGATATCTATATCAGGTTTTATTTTGTTCATTATAATGATTGAGTAAATGGATAAAAATGTATTCCAAAAGCATAGTTCCGCATTATTTCACTGGTACTTCATTGCTGACTCCTTTTTGCAATACCAGCGTAGTCATACAACGGATATCATCTACGTTCACCGTCTTTACAGGCTCTAATAAAATCAACCCGTAGTCCCTGATGATTTCTGTAGCCAAGGCCCTGGTTAAAAGGAAACGAACAGAACCGTCAGGAATCGCAAACACGCCATCCCCAATGAATTCAATCGCGTCTTCCATCCCAATACTGGAAGTCATGCGAATAAATAGTGTGCCGCCGGGTTTTAATACCCTTATCATTTCACTGACCATCTTTTTAAATTGACTATGACCCTTGGCAAAATGCAAAACGGCACTACTGATCACATGGTTAAAAAATCGATTTGTAAAAGGTAAATTCTCTACTGCACTTATTTGAAACTGATTCTCCGGTAAAAAAGGCCGGGCCATTTTTAACTGATGAATTGCCTGTTCATCCAAATCTATCCCATAACAGGGAATTTGATTCAATAAAAACCAATGAAGGTTTCTGCCGATGCCACAGCCTGCATCTAATACAATATCATCATTTCTATACCTGCCCTTCATTATCTGATCAATCAGGTAAATATCGGTATTGCCTACCTGCTCTTGAATAGTAAACGAATGCATACAATAAAAATAAAGAAATAGCCGGGTAATCTAAATTAAATGAAAATAATTTCAATCGTTTAAATAGTGAACAAGTTGCGAAATAGGATCTTTCAACTGCGTTCCTTCTTTTCCAGGTACAGTTGTTTATATGTTAATTTAAATTATAAATACAGTTTAAAAACGGCAATATAAACCGATTGTTAATTTTCAATTTATTAAGAAAATAGCCCAGAAGAATAGCAGAAATTATTTAAATTTATAGACGCAATTATTTAATTCATTTAAAAAAGATTAATCATGCCTAAGTACATAATTGAAAGAGAAGTACCAGGTGCCGGTCATTTAACCGAGTCGCAACTGGAAGCAATTTTACAGGTTTCCAATGATGCATTGGCAAGAATGGGACCTCAAATTAAATGGGAGCAGAGTTACCTTACAGAAGATAAGTTCTATTGCATTTATACTGCACCCAACAAAGAAATTATCAGGGAACATGCCAGAACTGTTGGACTACCAGCGACTAATATCAGTGAAGTAATTGAAATAATGGATGTTACTACTCACACATCTGACCAGGTACATGAATCATGGTATTATGAGTAATATAAAATAAAATCCGCCCAATTGTGTTTCTCCATTATTAGAAAAGCCGGAGACAAGTATAACTGTATAATTTAAGCACCCGCCCTTCTCCACAATTTAAATTTAGCGTAACCAGGCCAGTGTCAATTTTCCACTGATCATTGATTAAGGGGATAATTGATTCGGATAATGAAAGTCTGTGCCCGACACGGAGGAGCTCTGGTTCCGTTAGTTTTAATATTTTCAAAAAAGTTTAATGCAAAAAATGATCGCCCGTTCCAGTTCGACTAAATTGAAACTATATTTGCCTTTATCCAACAATAAAAATAAGCTTTATGCGACACCTTATTACCTGCATCCTGATCATCATTGCCTCAGTAGCTACTTCACAAGATGTAAGCTTAGATAGTGCAGAAACAAGAAGCACTTCTATTGAATTCAATGGAGGAAAGTACAACGGCTATTTGATTGAATTAAATGCACCACCTGATATTGTGGAAGATGCTATAAAAGAACGATTTAAATTACAGGGTATCAAGCCAAAGGAAATAAAAAAATTTATGGTGTACCGGAATGTGGTATTACCACGTATTGATCCCGTAAAAACGCTAGATGCATTTATCAAGGTAGAAAGGAAAAGCAGGAAAGAAAAAGAGCAAACTGTTGTTTATTTCATTGCGGCCCTTCCAGGCGAAATACCGGATGAAAAAATAAAATCTGATGCTGCCAAATCTATCGGTGTTTCTCCTGTTGAAAAGGGAAGCGCATTTCTCACTGGTATGATACCTGATGTAAAAAAAGCGGTGTATGACAGAGATCTTAGCAACCAACAGGCGCAGTTAAAAAAAGAAGAAAAAAAACTGGCCTCACTTGCAGATGACCAGGGCGATATGGAAAAGAAATTAAAAAAACTTGAAAGCGACCTGGAATTTAATAAAAAGGCACAGGAAAGACAAACTGCTGAAGTTGAAAAAGCCAGGAATACCTTATCCGAAATGATGACAAAAGATCCTTCGAAAAAGCAATAAGGCCTTTGCACGATGTAGTCTAAATCGTGAATGGTGAATCGTTAATAGAATAATTTACGATTTGCGCTTTGCCCTAATATTTTTACTAATAACATCATTACTTAACCAATAACCATCAATGGTTTTCGCCGGGATGGCTGTGCTTGTTATAATAAGAAATGACCCGGTACGCATATAGCCATTAAATTTCGAAACACGCATTATTTTTATAACTCCCATGTTCATATTTTCTAACATAGCCCAACTGGTTTGTCAGCATGGTAGTATTGCCAATTGTAAATCCGGGGGCATTAAAATGATGGTGGCCATAGAGCCAGAAATTAATACCGGCACTTTCAATATAATCATGTAATTCCACAGCAAAAGCTTCATTTAATATACTTCGCAGGTATTTTGCAGGGTATTGCAAAAAGGTAGGTACATGATGCGTAAGCACAATGGTTTTTGACCTTGCATATTTATTCACCTCGCTTTGAATAAAAGATAACGCTGTTTGATGATATTCATTAAAATTAATGGGCAACAAGGGCATACCATTCATTGTGATAGCATAAAAATCAGACAGGCTTTTTTGAATGCTCCATTCATTTATCGGGCTGATGTGGCTCCATAAAGTACTGCAAATAATGTGGACGTCTTCAAGGGAAACTGTATAGTTATTTACAAGGAAAACATTGGAGCGTATTTTTTCAAAAAGCGGATCAGGAGTTTTGCCCATGTCATACCCATAATATTCATGATTGCCCGGTATCCAATACACTGCTTCGAAGCTATCAGCAACATAATCGAAAAACATAAAATTCTTGTGATCAAAGGCAAAAGGAAGGATGTCGCCGGCCAGGAGCAAAATTTCCCCTTCAGGTTTTATCGGGTGCCGTTTTAAATACTCTTTGTTTTCCGGGAATTCCAGGTGCAAATCTGAGCAATACTGAATTTTCATTTTTAATGATAAGATGTTCAAATTAAGTAATTACTCAAATACTTTACTGGAAAAGATTTAATAACTATTTAGAATAAGCTCAAATATAAAACATAAATAAAGACCGGAAATTAACTTTGTTAAACCACGTAGCCTTAGAGTTGGAAACTGGCGGATAGCTGGAGAAAATACGTAAAGTTCAGCACAAAGAATTAATACCTGTCCTTTACCTGGCAGGCTGCCAGGTATGAGGGTTTCAAAAAATATTAATTAACAGGATGATCTTTTATCGGCGTTTCTTTTCTTCCTCCGCTATTTTATAAGACCATGGCCCGTTGCCAACGATCAAAAAATAAATCAATAAAATCAACACAATAACGGAAAGAAATAATTCTGAATAGGGCCTCATAATGTCCCCTTTGAGATTAACGAGGATCACAGCAGCCATCAATATGGGAATCTGAATAAGCGCAGCAAAACGGGTAAATAATCCCAATGTAATTAAAATGCCCCCGATAATATGGGCAAATACCACGTAATGACCTAATACTATAAACATAAGGGAATTAAATTCTACTTTGATAGGCATCATACCCATTAAAGTTCCCATGTTCTGGAGAAAATCTATTCCTTTGTAACAAAGAAATATACCTAAAGTAATGCGAATGATATCAAGCCATTTAGGATGGTGATTATCACCCCATTGTTCAATACGATGAAGGAAGTTCATACAGCAAGATTTAAATATTAAAAAGAAATTTTACACAACTAACACGTTTTTGCCACTCCAATTTTGCTTACAATAATTTTACAAATCATTTTAAAAAAACGGCCCAAATCAACCGTTCTACATATTGGTTTGCTAGTTGGCTAGCTGGAATAACAACTTATAATCAAGTGAACCCACTTGGTAAAAGATAACATTTTGATAGATTTGAAAGATAGCGCTCTTTTCTAATCACTATCTTCCAAATGCAGCTTTTGGTGGTGAGCCCCTGCCGCTATGTGTAAAGCGAAACCCACAATAGCTGTATCTTTTAATAAATTGATTAGGGCAATTCGCTTCATATCCTGCGCACCTGCATCAAGATAATTCGGGATATGCACACTTAGTATGAATATGATTAATAATGCTGCCAGCAGGTAACCAGCAACCTTTACCATTTTGTTGGTTAAAAAGGCAACCGCAGCTAAAATAAATGCGCTCCCAACAAAATATACCCAAATGATACCACCGGGCAAAAACGCAGGCACAAAATTCAACAGGTCGCGGGGGTATAAGTAATGAATGATCCCAAATGCAAATAAAACAATGGACAGCAAATAGATTGCTATTCGTGAAATTAAATGGTATTGTTTCATATAAAGGAATTTTTGAAGTAAAAAGTTACAACAAATACAATGGGATTGCAACCTTTTAGACCACTTTCTAAATAAATATTTCCAGGTAGTGTTTTACTGGTAGCCGGTTACATTTTTCAAAGGTGGAATGGCTCATACTTATCATTTACTTCGGTTCCTAAAGACACGTTTATTAAAAATTTTAGTGCCTGCAAATTATATATGCATTTCCCTTTTTTGAAATTTCACCGGTACCTCGGTATGTATTTGATGAATGGGTAAAAACAAGTCATTATGTGGAAAAATCTGCTCAACTGATTTGGGTTTCAGTTGTAAAACTTCTGGCATAATTTTTCCGATCATTAACATACCTGGGGCAATCTTTGAATAAAAAAATGGCTCCTGAAGAAATTATCCTTATCCGATTGATTTCGTGTAGATTCTAAAAACTAAATTTTTTAACGCCTTTTTAAATCAATAAATTACAGTCATGACCACAGCTAATAAATTCATTATCGGAGTAACAGTAGGTGCCATCTTAGGTATTTTATATGCACCAGATAAAGGTTCCATTACCAGAAGAAAATTGAATCGTACTGGAAACAGGGTGCGGGAAACAATTAATGATTTGAGAGATGCCATTAACGATAAGATTGACGATTTGAAAGAAAATGTAGACGAGATGGCATACCAGGAAATTGCAATTTTGGAAGACGATGCAAATTCCTTACACCACATTTAGGTATTCTGAATCAGATCGCCGGTTAACAAATCGTTTGCAATAGCATGAAAAAACTTAAAGCTCCCGCATTTAGCTGGAGTTTTTTTTGCCGCCACTGTGCCATTTTTTATGCTTATTAGTATAATTTCCAGAATTAATTGTGAGAAGGGCTGTCATTTATATCCGTTGGATAGATGATCCTTATCAAACGTAAAAATTTCACTCGCCATTACGTTCCGCTGGACACCTGTAGGATCTGCTTCCCCCACGCCCGTTACCTACCGGATAAAGGTATTTGTGAAGTATTGGAAATCCAACATAATGTGCAGGCACTGAGAAGCAATCAACATTTACTGGATAAAAAAAATAATTAGGTACCACCCAGTTTATCTGGCAATTCATACTGGGTATGATGTTAGCAAACAATATCCTGACAAAGCAACGCAAACTCTTATGTGTGATATTTCCAACTATAATAAAGCAGGTAAAAAATTTATCTGGACCATTCAAACATTGGATAGTACCGGGCTGCCAATTAATTAGACAGATGGCAAGGGCGAGGCAAGGGTATTTTATGTAAAAGATACAAAGCAGGTGGTGGATAATATAAGAAATAAATGATGCACCAAACCCCACTGAAACCGCAGTTGCAATTTCTAAAAATAAATAGCCTGTGTAGAGGCTTCCATTTCTATTTTTACAGGATGGTAAACAAACCCCATGTTACAAAAGAACAGGCATATCAAAAGGCCAAACATTATTGTGCTTACCAGGAGCGATGCCACAGTGAAGTAAAGGAAAAATTGTACAGTTTTGGTTTGTATAAAAATGAGGCGGATGAAATGATCAGCAAGCTGATTGAAGACAATTATTTAAACGAGGAGCGTTTCGCTATCATGTACGCCGGTGGCCATTTTAGAACCAAACAATGGGGAAGGATAAAAATCAAATACGAATTAAAACAAAAACAGATCAGCGAATATTGTATTAAGAAAGCCCTTGCAGCAATTGATGAAACGGAATATGAAAAAACGCTAAAAAAGCTGGCACTGCTAAAATTAAACGGTCTTAAAAACGAAAAAAATATCTTTTCCAAAAAGAAAAAATTACAGGATCATTTAAGAATGAAAGGGTATGAAGGGGGCCTGATCAACGAGATAATCATCGAGCTTGTAAAATAAAGCCGAACTTACAATTATGCTTTTGCAGTTTTTGCTTTCTCAATTTCTTCTGTAATGCTGCGCAGTTTCGTTTCGCAATATTTAATCAGTTCAGTTGCCTTCTTTACTTTTTCGGCCAGGGTATCCAACTGGATGTTTTCATCTTCTATCTGTTCAACCAGTTTTTCCAGTTCAGCAAATGCATTATCAAAACTCATTATTGTTTTCATTTGTTTCTTTTTTATTTACCGTAGTGTATATTTTTTCATCTTTCAATATTGCCTGCAAGGGATCATTTGCCCGGATCAGTTTTGGGTCAGTCACAATTTTATTGTTGTGCATTAATATGGCGAAGCCTTTGTTGAGTATGGTTTTGGGGCTGCTGCTTTTTACAATGCGGGTATTATAGGCCAATTTGTTTTGGGCCATTACCACCAGGTTTTGTATACCCGAAAAAAAGCGCTCCTTCAACTGCAACACATCCTGTTCAAAACTCATGTTGTTATCAATAATAAAGGTGGCTGTTTCGGTAGGAGTCTTATGCTTCCGGGCCATCAAATCCACAATGCTGGTATTCCGATCGTGGCCGATGCCTGTTAAAACGGGTATTGGAAAATCAGCTACATAATTGGATAATTCGAATGAATTGAAAGATTTAAAATCAGTATCGGAACCGCCACCCCGAACAATCACCACCAAATCAAAACTGCTTTTTTCTACCTTAATTTTTTCTAATTGCTGAATGATTAATGCGGCAGCCGCATCGCCCTGTACCTGTGTTAAATATTCTGTAATCGAAAATGCATAGCCGTATTTATTCTTTTCGATTACTTGTTTAAAATCCCGCTGTCCATCCGAATTTGGTGCAGTAACCAATGCGATTCTCTGAAAAACCGTAGGCAACAAAAGCCGGTTATTTGTGGTAGAAAAATTGCCATTGCTGAGCAACTGTATTGATGCGTTTTCTTTGACCAACCTTTCCAGGGTTTGCTTTCGTTCCATCTCCAGCTTACCGATGGCGTATGCAAAATCAATGGCCATCACTTCAAGGTCAAGGCCGAACCGCTTATGAAAGCGTACTCTCACATTACAGGTAATCTCGATCCCACTGGCAAACAACTGCTGCGTTTCTTTTTCAAAATTTTCTATGTGGTGGTAGGTGTTGGACCAGAAAACGCCCTTTATTTCCGTGCTGATGCTATTGCCCTCTTTTTCAATAAATTTCAGAAAGCACCATCGTTTATCCTTATACTTTTTTACATCAGTTATTTCAGCCTTTATCCAAAATGTTTTACCGGCAAAGCGGTTATAAATTGTGGCGTCAATTTCACTGATGAGTTCTGAAAGTTTTTGAGCTGTCGGCATAGGATTATAAAATTAAGGCCAAATTTTTCAGGAGGCATAATAATTTTTATCACATTAGAGTAAGGAAATGCGTTATCCTGTTGAGCCATTCTTTGGGACGGACCCACCAGGTAAAGAACCGGCTCCCAGGATTTGCCGAAATATAATTTTAAGCTTATTGTACATTTGTAAGTAAATCAACCAAATGTCGAGCCTTACAATCACTACCATACAAACGAACCTGGCCTGGGAAAACAAAGCGGCTAACCTACAGGTATTGGAGCGTAAGATGAATGAACTGGACCAAAAAACAGAAATTATAGTATTGCCCGAAATGTTTAGCACCGGTTTCAGCATGAACCCAAAAATACTGGCTGAAGCAATGGATGGTGAAACTATTGAATGGATGAAAACCATTGCCTCGAAGAATAAAATCATTTTAACCGGCAGCCTGATTATACGGGAAGATGATCAGTACTTCAACCGGCTGGTGTGGATGCTTCCCAACGGACAGTTTGGATATTACGATAAACGCCATTTGTTTGCGTACGGTGAGGAAGATAAACATTACACTGCAGGTAATAAGCGCCTGATTGCATCGGTGAAGGGATGGAAAATCAACTTGCAGGTTTGTTATGATTTAAGGTTCCCCGTATGGGCCAGGAACCGGTTATTGCAAACAGGTCAGGTAGCGGATGAAAGCCATATTACTGCAGAAACACAAGCAGAAAGCGGTATAAAACCGGAATATGATATTTTAATCTACGTGGCTAACTGGCCGGAAAGAAGAAGTCATGCATGGAAGACTTTATTGTGTGCCAGGGCAATAGAAAACCAAAGTTATGTGATCGGTGTAAACCGGGTGGGCAGGGATGGTAACAATATTAATTACAGTGGAAACAGCCTGGTGATTGATCCACTTGGTGAAGTATTGTATCACATGCCGGATGAAGAAGATATTTTTACCATCACTTTGCAAAAAGAAGATTTACAGGAAGTAAGATCAAAATTTCCTTTTTGGAAAGATGCCGATGATTTTAATTTTCTATAGTTTTTATTTAACTGTCCGAGCATTGGCTTCCCTGATCAAGCCTTTCACTATTTCCATCTTTCTGTCTACATTTTGCCTTACACCCTCTGCCGTGGGCGGAATAAAAATATCTGGTATTACACCCCTGCCGTTTCGGGGAACATGATTGTACTGTACCAGTTTAAACAACGGTAACCGCACCCTTAGTTTGGTAACGGGAAGGGTGATATCAGGGATAATAATTCCGCTGTTACCATGCCAGCCGCCGCCGGTTTCTTCGCCCAGTATGGTTACATTTGATTGCCCTTTTACAGCATTACAGAAAAGAGTGGAGGCGGAAAAGGTAGGGCCATTCGTTAGCACATATACTTTACCACCAAAATGATTAGAGGTTTTAGGACGATATAAATGACGCTCCCAATACCCAAAATGATAATTACCATCCCGCTGCTTTTTGGTAATAAAAAACAGGCCGATATTATTCAGCCATCCATGCCTGAGATAGGGTGTGAAGGGAGCAAGATTTTTAGCTGCCGCATAAGCAGTATCCGCTACCTTAAAACTGGTACTCCGTATAAATTTAGTGAGCAGCACATACATCGATACATCTCCGCCACCGTTGCTGCGAAGGTCAATGATCAAATTTTTAATTTTCTGTTCCTGAATTTTACGGAAAGATTGCCTGAAAAAAGTTCGCAGGTGTCGTCCTTCACCATTTGAAAAAGTATTCAGAAATAGCGTAGCTGTACGGCTGGTGCTATCTATTTCCAAGGATCGGCTATTCTCTATGTGCTCCCGCTTTCTTATTCGCCGGGGTATCTTTTTTCGTCTTTCCGACTTTTGTCTTTTTGCAGTGGAATCAGCACCGGGGTTGTACATCGGCAAAATACTGGTTCGTTGTCTTCCACTGCTGTCTATATACCCCACGCGGTAGTTTTTGTAGATACCAAATACATTTCGGTGGTAATAAGGAAAATTACTGCTAAGCCGTATGTAGTTGACATTGTCTGCATATCCGTCGAGTGGAAGATATTGAAACATTCTTTGTATCAGTTGCTTATTCTGAATACCGTTAATAGAGGTAACCAGGGTTCCCCTTCTAAATACGGAATCTCTTCTGTTGAGGTTTCCTGTTACCACCATTGTATCGGCAAATAGCTTTACATGCAGCGGAAAAGAAGGAGTGCGTTTATCCTTAATAAACCGGTTCCAGTTTTTACTCATTCCGAAACTGGTATGCCCGCAATGAATTTTATTAGTAAGCGGAGCCAGTATCTTCCATCCAAACTGAAGCTCGGTCATTGAATCCGGAATACTATTATAGAGGCTGTCAAAATAGTAATTCATACTGTCTTTTGGTGTGTACCAATAAAGCGCAGGATGTTTTTTTTCAAGAATATTTCTTAGCAATGAATAATCCTGTTGCAGTTCCTCTTTTGAAAATTTTTTACCGGGGTTATAATTTTTGCTTGCAGCACAACCCGTAAACAGCACAACTGAAATTATGAATAATAAAAAATTTCCTTTTTGCATAGGGTCTTTTCTGGCTGAGGCAAGTAATTGGGCTGATAGCCATTAACGAAATGATATATTTTTATCCACGTATTATTCCATGTGGTTCCATCCCTGCGCCACCAATTTATGCTTGTTCCCGCCCCTTGTTAAAATATGCGTTCCTTCTTCCGGGTCTGTTATATATCCTATTACGCTGATCTGTTCATTCAATACGATCTTATCGTAATCACTTTGTGCCAGTGTAAATAATAGTTCATAATCTTCTCCACCACTCAATGCACAGGCCGTGGGATCCATTTCCAGCTTGTACGCAAATTGCCGGGCCTCCTCATGTATGGGTATTTTGTCTTCATAAATAACACAACCAACATTGCTTTGTTTGCAAATATGCAGGCTTTCGCTGCTAAGCCCGTCGCTTACATCAATCATTGATGTGGGGGCAATATCGTTGGCGGCGAAAAACTCGATGATATCCTTCCGGGCTTCCGGTTTTAATAATTTTCCAACAATATAGGCCTGGTCCTCCAGGTCGGGCTGAGAGCCGGTTTCTGCATAAATTCTTTTTTCTCTTTCCAAAATAGTAAGGCCTAAAAATGCAGCTCCTACAAATCCGCTCACACATAACAGGTCACCTTTCTTGGCAGTACTTCTTTTTACAAATTTATCAGGCGCCACTTCACCAATGGCGGTTATAGAAATAACAAATCCTTTTTGCGAAGAAGTGGTATCGCCTCCAACCAGGTCAACATCATATTTTTCGCAGGCAGCATATACCCCTTCGTAAAATTCATCCATTGCCTCCAGGCTAAAACGATTGCTAAATGCGATGCTTATGGTGATATGTGTTGGCGTAGCATTCATTGCATAAATATCACTGAGATTTACAACCACACTTTTATAACCCAGGTGTTTAAGCGGTGTGTACATCAAATCAAAATGAATGCCTTCTACCAGCATATCTGTTGTGATGACTGTTTGTTTGCCAAAATGATCAATCACTGCTGCATCATCACCTACGCTTAAAATGGTAGAAGCAAGTTTTGTTTCATTGTTTTGGGTGAGATGATCTATCAGGCCAAATTCTCCCAGGGAAGATATTTTCGTACGTTCGTTACTCATCATAAGTTTTGTTTTCAGTTTATTATTTAGTGTTTATCCGCAAAACCGCTCTCTGTATACTTTCCTCTTCAGCTTATTTTTACAACACTTTTTGGTTATTAATCACTGCCAGCATTTCATCATGAATTTTTCCGTTAGTGGCCAGCAAGTGTGGTTGATATACAGAATAATAATTTCCATCAAAATCGGTTACTTTTCCGCCTGCTTCTTCCACTATTAAAAATCCCGCAGCGCTGTCCCAGGCACTTAATTTATGTTCGTAAAATCCATCAAACCTTCCGGCAGCCACCCAGCAAAGATCAAGGGCTGCACTACCAAGTCGCCGTACCGGAACTCCTTTTCGGATTAAGCGCTCAAACACTTGTAAAGGGCCGTTTGGGCTATCGAGGTAAGTGTAAGGAAAACCAGTAGCCAGGCAACTCGTTATAACAGTATCTTTATTTCCAACATGAATTGGTTGATCGTTTAATGTTGCACCCAATCCTTTTTCAGCAAAGAAAAACTCATTCATTATCGGGTTATACACTGCACCCATGATAATTTTGCCATTGTGTTCTACCCCCACGCTAACACAACATATTGGTAAACCGTTGGCGAAATTGATGGTTCCATCAATGGGGTCAATGATCCATTTGTATTCACTGTCCATTATAATTTCTCCTGCCTCTTCGCTTAATATAAAGTGATCTGGGAAACTTTCTTTTATAATTGAAAAAATCGCCTTCTCAGATGCATAATCCGCTTCAGTAACAGGATTGTTGATTCCCTCTTTATTGGTAATTTTAAAATCCCCGTTAAAAAATCGTTTTAACTCTTTAGCACCTGCCTCTGTGGCTTTTAGTAAAGTATTTTTTATCATCCGGCAAAGATAAGAAGTGAAAATCCGACAAAGCCCAACGAGGAGGACTTTGAAGAGAATTATTGTTAAAATAACTTTTTCATTTCCCACTTTTGGCAGGATAATATTTGTAACATACTGATCAATTACCTGTTCTTTGCAAAGCAACTATGCATTCACACTTGCCATCATTTGCTCCGGATAACGTAATCCTGCCGCCGCATCCTTTGGAAAAAACCTTTCTATATCAGCTAATTCTTTGGCGGTAAAATGACCACTATGGTGGCACTATAAAATTCGCTCATACCCATACACCCAAGGCCCAGGTGGGAAGCTATTAACCCGGAGGAACCCAATTTTTATCTTCCATAAAAAGAAAATTTGTAAAGTTACAGAACAACCACTATCGTTATTGTTAAGGAAAGAAGAGTATTTTGAGGACTGGAATAAAAAATCGTATTTCGTCATCAAATCAATTCTATTGCAGCTTTCCATCATCATAGTAAATTATAATGTTAAGTACTTTCTTGAGCAATGCCTTTGCTCTGTGTTAAATGCCTGTAAAAATATCGAAGCGGAAATTTTTGTGGTGGATAACCATTCCGCTGATGGCAGTAAAAATTACTTTAAAGGAAGGTTTAGCAATGTTACATTTACCTGGAATAAAGAAAATTTGGGTTTCAGTAAAGCGAATAACCTGGCCTTAAAAGGAGCGGTTGGTAAATACATTTTATTCTTAAACCCGGATACTATTTTACCAGAGGATTGCCTTGAAAAAAGTTTAGCTTTTTTAAAGGAGGATAAGAATATTGGTGCAATGGGAGTGAGGATGATTGATGGAAGCGGACTTTTTTTAAAAGAAAGTAAAAGAGGTTTCCCATCATCGCTAACAGCCCTTTACAAACTCTCCGGCCTAACGGCTTTATTTCCTAACTCCAAAATTTTTGCCCCGTATTACCTGGGTCATCTTGATCAACATAGTAATCATGAAGTGGATGTATTGGCTGGTGCATTTATGCTCATAAAAAAAACGGTGTTGGAAATAACGGGAGGCTTTGATGAACGCTTTTTTATGTATGGCGAAGATGTGGACCTCAGTTACCGCATTCAAAAAGCGGGCTTTAAAAACATATATTTTTCAGCAACTACGATAATACATTTTAAAGGAGAAAGTACAAGAAAAGAAAGTTTAAATTATGCCAGGCTATTTTATGGAGCCATGAACCTTTTTGTAAAAAAACATTACGGCAACATAACTGCAATGTTTTATAGCCAGCTAATAAAAATAGCGATCGGGACAAAAGGATTGCTTTCATCGATAGCAAAATTAAAAAATAATGACAGCGCTAAAAAGATGCCTCCAGGCTTTAATAAATGTTTAATTATAGGCGACAATAAAAATGTTGACAATATCAACTCTATTCTTCAAAAAAACATCTTTATTCAGACTGTTACTGAGAGCATCAACCCAAAGCAATCATTGCTGGCGGAGACGGTTGAGCATTTGTATACCAAGGTAAACAAAGTACAACCGAAAGAGCTCATTTTTTGTGTTAATGATCTTATTGCAAAAGATATGATTCAATTGATGGAACAATTACCCGCCGGTATTGATTACAAATTTCATTTTACAGGTACCCATAGTATTGTAGGAAGTATGAATAAAGAAACTACAGGCAACTATATTGCTGAAGGCTAAGGTGCTAATTAAAAAAGCCATTCCTTTCGGAATGGCCTGTATTTACTAACCGATAAAAACCAATTTAATTATGAAGCAAGGTTCTCGGCAATTTTCGCCCTTATTTTTACCTCTATTTCTTTTGCCATTTCAGGATTATCCATCAGCAATTGTTTTACTGAATCTCTTCCCTGGCCTAATTTATTGGTATCGTAACTAAACCAGCTTCCACTTTTTTGTACAATTCCCAATTCTACGCCCATATCGATAATTTCACCGGTTTTTGAAATCCCTTCACCAAATATAATATCAAACTCAGCATTGCGAAATGGAGGTGCTACTTTATTTTTAACCACTTTTACTTTTACCCGGTTTCCAATTGCTTCGTCACCATCCTTTATTTGCGCCATACGGCGAATATCTAACCTTACAGAAGCATAAAATTTTAATGCATTACCACCAGTGGTCGTTTCGGGGTTTCCAAACATTACACCTATTTTTTCCCGCAACTGGTTAATAAAAATACAGCAGCAATTGGTTTTAGAAATAGTAGCAGTCAATTTACGAAGTGCCTGGCTCATTAACCGTGCATGCAACCCCATTTTACTATCTCCCATTTCTCCTTCCAGTTCACTCTTGGGAACTAGTGCAGCCACCGAATCAATAACCACCACATCCACTGCTCCAGACAAAATTAAACGGTCAGCAATTTCTAAGGCCTGCTCACCATAATCGGGTTGAGAAATCAAAAGATTGTCAATATCTACTCCCAGCTTTTGTGCGTATGCACTATCAAATGCATGTTCCGCATCTATAAAAGCGCACATACCACCCTTTTTTTGTGATTCTGCTATAACGTGTGTTGCGATCGTTGTTTTTCCACTGCTTTCCGGACCATAAATTTCAATTACCCGTCCTTTAGGTAGGCCCCCAATTCCGAGCGCAACATCCAATCCAAGCGATCCTGTTGAAATAACTTCCTGTTCTACATGGGGTTTATCACCCATAATCATTACCGATCCTTTGCCAAAATCTTTGTCGATTTTGTCCATTGTTAATTTGAGTGCCTTTAATTTTTCTGCGTTACTCATTGTTGTAGTTTTATTAAGTGATGTATCTGGTTATGCGTTGTAAAAGTAAACTGCGAATCAAAGATAATAGGTTTCTTTTATTAACACTAATATATTTAGTATTTTTTTAGTAAATTTTTTAGCTAAAGCCTGCTACATTAAAAAGCCCCGTCCCGAATATTCGGAACAGGGCGGCTCAAGTATGAGAAAAAACTACTTATGTATAACTTCCAAGGGTGATGTCGGATGAAAACGGGCGAAAAAGTTTTATTCTTGGGTTTAAAGTTTTCTTCTCTTTATTTGAACAATACAAAGAGACAACTCTTTATTGAACCAAACAATACCACAAAGTGTTAGTTTTTTAAGACAAATGTTTACTCTTGTTTATAATTATGTGTTTTTTAGTTAAACGAAACTGCTCTTTTTCGGGTCCTAAAGAAATTTTTAATATGATCTTGCTTCTGAATAATCATTTTTCCAATGTTAAATAATTGTTACCCGGATAGGAAGCATGGTTTTAATTTATAAAATGCTAACCTTTGTGCCTTAAATGATTAACATATGAATTGGGAAGTAATTAGTAATGAGCGTTCTTCCTTAAAGGAATACCGGTTAATCGATCAAGATAATTGTGTAGAAGTTATAAAGTATAACCCCCGCCATCAGTCTGCCCGGTTAAGCACAGGTAATTACCATCGTTTGTTTTTTCTTGAAAGTGCAGGTTCTTTAAATGGTAAAACTATTTTTAAAAATGAATACGGAATGGAAATCGGAAACCTAGTTCACGACAAACTTCATCCAAAAGAAGGTTCAATATTAATCGATGCCAAAAGATACCACTACAAGATTCAAAACAGTTCGGCTCCTGAATTAATCATCTTTGAAAACAATCCCAATCAGCCCATTGCAAGTTGTGGACTTCCTGTAAACAGCAGTACAGCACAAAACACATTCTCTGCAAATACTCAGGTAATTGATAATAATTGTTTTTTACTTGGACTTTGCTGGTATTTATTTTTACCCCTCGTACAACGAAATAACATTCAGGTTGCTTCTGCAGCTTTTTGATTTATTCCTGCTCCAGTTATTTAGTTGTATTCGTTCACCATCTTTTCCTTTTGTTTTGATTAGAAGTTCCGGATAATTCCGGCTCCCTTATTATTCGATTAAATGATACCTTTAATGTTTTTCCGGAATGCACTGCGTCCATTCCTTTTTTCCCGGTTATTTCGGGGAACAATTTCCCTTCTTTGATAAATAAATTTCGTTTGACAGCGATTTACCCTTCCCACCAACCCTCAATATTACACAGATGGTCAATAAACTCTGTCCATTACTCTTTGGCACCAGGATTGTTTTACTCCATTAGCAACGCGTTTTATTTTCATTTTTAAAAAAACATTTATGAAGGCTATTGGTATAATATTAATTGTCGGTGGAATTTTGATGCTGGTATTCCGTGGTTTTAGTTTTACCCAAGAAAAGAAATTAGTGGATATCGGTCCACTGGAAATTAATAAAAACGAAAAAAAATCCGTGGCGTGGCCCATGTATGCTGGTGGATTGGCTTTGATAGCGGGTGTTATTTTGATAGCGGTTGACAAAAAAAAGAGTTAACCTTATTTTTTATCATTACTAATCTACCTGGAAATACCTTACACGGCAAGAGAGCGTCATCACTCAGCAAAGTAAAGAGAAATGCTATAAATATTTCCGCACACCACTTTACTAGAATCCCTCTATTCGTACCTTCACCGGATGGCTAATTATTTAGATGAACTGAATGAACCGCAGCGGGAAGCTGTTTTGCATAAAGACGGACCGATCATGATTATTGCAGGAGCCGGCAGTGGAAAAACGAAGGTGTTGACTACCCGTATCGCACACCTGATGGGTTACCATCACATTGATGCCTTCAATATCCTGGCGCTTACTTTTACCAATAAGGCAGCAAAAGAAATGAAGGAAAGAATAGAACGTACCCTTGGTAATTCGGAGGCCCGCAATTTATACATTGGTACCTTTCACAGTGTTTTTGCACGTATATTGAGAGGGGAAGCCAACAAAATTGGCTATCCAAACAACTTCACTATTTATGATACAGATGATGCCAAGAGTGTTTTGAAAACAGTGATCAGGGAAATGGAACTGGATGATAAGCACTATAAACCCAATACTGTTTACAACCGGATATCTTCAGCCAAAAATAGTTTAATCGGCCCTGACGAATACATGAATGACTGGTCTTTACAACAGGAAGATGCCCGTTCCAACCGCCCGATGACAGGAAAAATTTATGATGCATACAATAAGCGGTGTTTTAAAAACGGGGCCATGGATTTCGATGACCTTTTGTTTAAAATGTATATCCTGCTAAAAAATCATCCCGATGCGCTAAGCAAGTACCAGCGAAAGTTCAAATATATCATGATTGATGAGTACCAGGATACCAATACATCCCAATATGAAATTATTAAATTACTCGGAGCCATGCATGAAAACATTTGCGTGGTGGGTGACGACGCCCAAAGCATTTATAGTTTCAGGGGAGCTACCATAGAGAATATTCTGCAATTTGAAAAAGACTATGATGATGTAAAAGTGGTAAAGCTGGAACAGAATTACCGCAGTACCAAAAGTATATTGAATGTGGCCAATGAGGTGATTGGCTTTAATAAAAACCAGTTACCCAAAAAGCTATGGACCGATAGGGGAGATGGAGATAAAATAAAACTGGTTCGTACCGCTACCGATAATGAAGAAGGAAAATTTGTAGCAGATACCATCCAGGAAGAAAAATTGCGTAATCATTTTTTCAACAACGAGTTTGCCATTTTATATCGTACAAATGCACAGAGCCGGAGCTATGAAGAAAGCCTTCGCCGGATGAATATTGCCTACCGCATTTACGGGGGGCTTTCATTTTACCAGCGTAAAGAAATAAAGGATTATGTGGCCTATTTAAGAATAGTGGTAAACCCAAATGATGAGGAGGCATTAAAACGCATTATCAATTATCCCACCCGTGGAATAGGTAAGACCAGTATGGACCGGGCTGTATTAGCAGCCAATGAAAATAATATCACTCTATGGCAGGTGCTGGAAAATGCCAGGTCGTATGGTTATAAAGCAGGTACATTGGATGCAATCAATGATTTTGTGATGATGATCCGGATGTTTCAAAGTGAACTAACGAAAAAGAATGCCTACGAACTTGCGATAATCGTTGGTAAAAGCACCCAGATTGTTAAGGAACTTTTCAATGACAAAACTACCGAGGGCCTTGCCAGGTATGAGAATGTGCAGGAATTATTAAACTCTATTAAAGAGTTTATTGAAACACCAATGAATGAAGAAGATGGTGAAGTAGGTGATAAAAGTTTGGGCAGTTATTTACAACAAATTACCCTACTAACTGATACAGACAACGATAAGGAAAATGCCGACAGTGTAAAGCTAATGACCATACATGCGGCCAAAGGGTTAGAGTTTAGCTGCGTTTTTGTAGGCGGCCTGGAGGAAACACTTTTCCCAAGTGCCATGAGTATTAACACCAGAGAGGAGTTGGAAGAAGAACGAAGATTATTTTATGTAGCCATTACAAGGGCTAAGAAAAAGTTGTGGTTAACTTATGCCAATGCACGTTACCGCTTTGGACAATTGCAACAGAATGAACCCAGTCGGTTTATTGAAGAAATGCCGGCAGATTATATTGATAAAAGTTTTGCCGGAGGTGGAGTTCGCAACCAGGGCGGGCATAGCAATAACTGGGGTGGAAGCTCTTTTGACCGCAATGGGGCAGGGGGAAGCAGTTATAAATCATCACTACCACCCGCAAAAAAAGAAGAAAAAAGCAGGCCTGCGTATTTGGTGCCCACAAGACCACAAACGAAGGAACACACGCCAACGGTCAATTTTGCGCCAAGCGATACCAGCAATTTGCAACCCGGACAAAAAGTGGAACATCAAAAGTTTGGGTTTGGTGAAGTGATGAAAATGGAGGGTGCAGCGCATAATCCAATCGCTACTGTTCAATTTGAATTAAATGGCGAGAAAAAGATCATGTTGAATTATGCAAAATTGAGAATACTGGAGTAATTTTTACGAATAGATTTGCAACCGTGGTAGATGTTCTCGACGTACGCTTACATTCCTGCATTAAAAAACTTGCATAATAATGAGTAAGCAACCTAATCGCGTCAATATTTTTCTTAGTGATCGGCTAGGACACAGACTTCAGAAGTAGAATTACGGTGGCCTTTGAAGGCAAAATCTTTTCCATGTTTTATTTGTTAGTTCTGTTTTAACGTAATGTTCGGTGAGGATACTGACCATGGAATCAGGCTCCTGGTATTTACACAGCGGTGTTTTTGAACCGTAGATTTATTTTGGAATTCTTTAATTTTCGAAATGGGAAATTATTTGCTGGTATTGGCATTGCAAAAAGCGGGGCTTTCCCTTTCTTGTAACATACTCATTACCTTTGTATCGAAATTTTTAAATGTGATATTATGATAAAAACAGGTAATCCGGTTATTAGTATTTATACGGAGATGACACCCAACCCGGAAACAATGAAGTTTGTGGCGAACAAATTGCTGTACCCCGGTAAAAGCATTGACTTCCCGGACGAAGTAAGTGCAGCACCTTCTCCATTAGCCCAGGAATTGTTTACATTTCCTTTTATAAAGTCAGTTTTTATTGCGAGTAATTTTATTACCCTTACAAAAACGTATGGCACTGATGACTGGCAGGATGTAATACCCACCATCAAACAGTTTTTAAAAGAATACCTTGAAGATGGAAAGCCTATAGTGAATGAAGAAGAAGTTGCTTCCATGAAACAGGAAAGCAGCAATGAAGTAAGTGCGGATGATGATGATGTAGTAAATCGTATAAAAGAATTGCTTGAAAATTATGTAAAGCCTGCCGTAGAAATGGACGGAGGTGCCATACAATTTAAAAGTTACGAAGATGGCAGGGTGAATTTAATGTTACAGGGAAGTTGCAGTGGTTGCCCTTCTTCAATGATTACATTAAAGGCAGGCATTGAAGGAATGATGAAAAGAATGATTCCGGAAGTGAAGGAAGTAGTGGCAGAAGCTGAATAAAAAGGCCCCAATACCTAAAGGATGATTTCGAAGATTAAAATATTGTAAGCATCTATACTGAGCGGTAAGTATAGGTGCTTTTTTGTTTACAGTAGAAAATTATTGGTTGCTATTGCTTATTCATTTCTATGCCTCCACGCCCACCACATTAATAAAAATTGCAATGGAAACAATCGTATCCATGTTACCCAAACAGGCCAGCACATTGTAGCACTCATGCAACCTCCCTTTTGTATCATATAAACATGGGCAGGTATAAATAATACCAGTAAAGCAATAATTCCATAAACCGCTAAATTCCTGGTTATTGAAAATATAAGCAGGATACCCAATACAATTTCAATTGTTCCGCTTGCTATATTTATAAATAAATGATTGGGCAGATAAGGTGGAATGATTGCAAGGTATCCATCCGGATGAATAAAATGATTAGTACCTGCCCCTACATATAAAAAAATCATTAGTACCAGGCTTATTTTTTTTAACATTGTCAACTTAGCAACAATTTTTTTAATTGCTTGTATAAATATACATTTCAATTGGATAGGGAATGGATGCAACACAGAATTACATTCACTTATCTTTTTTAACAAAAGATCATGACTCAAAAAATAATTGATTTACTACTATTTGTTATAGCGATATTCATGATCGGGTGTACTGTAAGTAAGGATCCGTTGCGCAATCAAATCAGTCAATTACAAAAGGGAATTATTAAGGAAGATACCAGTTATGTTTACAACCTTCCATTTGCACCCAATACTTCGCATAAATTGGTACAGGGTTATTTTAGCCGGTTTTCTCATAAAAACAGGGCTGCACTGGATTTTAAAATGAAGAAAGGAACCCAGGTTTTTTCCGCCAGGAACGGGATAGTAGTAAGGGTTAAAGAAGACGGATATAAAGGTGGCTGGAATAAAAAATACAGACCACAGGGAAATTTTATAGTTGTACAACATACGGATAGTTCGAGGGCAGGATACTGGCACCTGCAACATAATGGCGCATTGGTTAATGTGGGTGATACCATTCAGCAGGGCCAGATAATCGGGCTTAGTGGTAAAACAGGTTATGCACTGTTTCCGCATTTACATTTTTTAGTGTGGCGCTTTGATAAAAAAGGCCAATGGATGCAAACTGCCACCCGGTTTAAAACATCAAAAGGAATCCTTTATCTTCGGCCATTCGGCAGATATCGTAATAGCAATCCTTAAATTATCAATTTGACAATAGAAGAAATATTCAGGCAATTTATTACCGGTATGAAAAACACCGGGTTGCTGGAGTATATTGCTGTGTTCGCAGGTATTATCAGTGTATGGTTTTCAAGAAAAGAAAATATACTGGTTTATCCTACCGGTTTGGTGAGCACCATCCTTTATATTTTTTTAAGTTTTAAAGTAGGGCTATACGGAGAGGGAAGTGTAAACTTTTATTATACCATAATGAGTATATATGGATGGATATTGTGGACCAGGAAGGATACAAAACATGAGTTGGTGCTAAAAATTACTTCATCCACCGAAAAAGAGTGGCTGCTGCAAATCGCCTTTTGTTCCTTTTTTTATGTTGTAATCTTTCTTATTTTATATTGGCTTAAAAAGCATCAATATTCAACGGAAGTAATTCCATGGGCAGATGCCTTTGCAAGTTCCACTGCTTTTACGGGGATGTGGCTAATGGCAAAAAAGAAAATAGAAAGTTGGTATTGGTGGATGGCCACTAATATTGCATCTATACCTTTATACTTTGTAAAACATTATGTGTTTACCAGTGTTTTATATTTTGTGCTCCTTATAATGGCTGTATTTGGCTTGCTGGAATGGATGAAAAGAAAAAATAGTTACACTCCCGGGTTGGTAATAAAATAAATTCTAGTTTGCAGCTATGATTGGTGAATATTGATCAATCGCTTATAACTTAACAATAGAATACTGAAATATCAATGGAAGCAATTAATACTTATTGTGAAGCCATCAATAGGATGAAACCGGATGATTACAATGTGCATAAAATATACCATGAGCAACATTATGGATTTCCTATTTATGATGACAATGAATTATTTTGTCGCCTCGTTTTAGAAATAAACCAGGCTGGTTTAAGCTGGACAACCGTTCTGAAAAAGCAGGAAAATTTTAGAAAAGCATACCATAATTTTGATATTAAGAAAGTGGCCGTTTATAATGATAAAGATGTGCTTCGCCTGTTAAATGATGCAGGCATTATCCGTAACCGGCTTAAAGTAAATGCTGTTATTGAAAATGCCAAAACAATCCTTTCCCTGCAAAAAGAATTTGGTTCATTTAAAAAATGGCTTGATCAGCATCATCCTAAAAATAAAGCCGAATGGACTGCGCTGTTTAAAAAAACATTTCGGTTTACAGGTGGTGAAATTGTGAATGAGTTTTTATTAAGTACAGGTTATTTGCCTGGTGCCCATCATGAAGAGTGTAGTGTTTATAAAAAAATTATACAATCAAAACCTGCCTGGAAAAGTATTAAAAATCATGATTAAGAAAGTTGCTGTATTGGGTCCGGAAAGTACCGGCAAAAGTACATTGTGTGCTGAATTGGCCGATCACTATAAAACGCTTTGGGTTAAAGAATATGCCAGGGAATATTTATTGGAAAACGGTACCAATTACACTTTCGATAATTTACTGGATATGGCCAAAGGTCAGTTGAAATTGGAAGAAGCCGGCATTGCTGAGGCGGAAAGAAAAATAGCAGAAGATATAAAAGAATCTACCGGCATTATATCAACAGGTACCGGATATAAGCAATTCATTTTTATTGACACCAATATGTATGTTTTAAAAGTATGGTGTGAGTTTGTGTTTGGTAAATGTCACAATTGGATTTTGAACCAGGTGGTAGAAAGAAAGTATGACCTCTACTTATTGTGCGATATTGATTTGCCCTGGGTAAAAGATGAGCTAAGAGAATACCCTGACCTGCAAACAAGACATCAATTGTATCATCATTATAAAGACATTATGATAAATCAATCTGTACCATGGGCAAACATCAGGGGGAATGATGGAGAACGTTTACAAAAAGCAATAGATGCGATAAATAAGATTTCTTGATTAGAACCAACCCTGCTTTTTAAACATACGAAGCATGGCAAGCGGTATAAATAACATTAATCCTACTGAAATAAAAAATCCCCATTTATTATGGAGTAAAGGAATTATTTCAAAATTCATCCCAAAGATTCCTCCAATAACCGTAGCAGGCGCCAATAAGCAGGTAACAATTGCCATTACTTTCATTACTTCATTCATCTTTAAGTTCACATTACTCAAGTAAAGGTCGTGTAGGTTCATCATCATGTCGCGGTAGTTTTCTGCCAGGTCGTTGGCCTGTACAATATGATCGTAAACATCCTTAAAATACTTTTCTGTTTTTTCCTCAATCAATTCGCTTTCGCTTCTTAAAATACCATTTACCAAATCACGAACCGGTGCAACACTGCGTTTAAGAATAATCATTTCTTTTCGCAACATGTTTATTTTCGCCAGGCTTCGTTTATTTGAATGACGGGCAATATCTTCCTCCAATGCTTCTATTCTTTCACCCAGCTTTTCCATTACCACATAATAATTATCTACAATCATGTCTATCAAAGAATAGAATAAAAAGTCTGGCCCGTTTTGCCTGATTTTACTGGCGTTGATTTTTAGTTTTTCACGCAAGGGGTTAAATACATCTCTTGTTTCATCTTCCTGGAAACTAATCACAAAATTTTTACCCAGTACAATACTGATCTGTTCTATTTCTACTGCAGAATCTTTTTCATTGAAGTACATCATATTCAGAATGCAAAAAAGCAACCCGTTGATTTCATCCATTTTGGGCCGCTGACCTACACTTAATATATCTTCAGTAATCAGGTTATGTATCCCGTATTTGTTACAAATGGTTTCTACATCCGTTTTTCTTAATCCATCTACATTTAACCAGGTTGTTTTAGGTGATTCAATAAACTCATAACAATCTTCAAGGACTGATAATTCTCTTATATCAATATGCTGCGAATCGTAATCATACACAAAGAGCCTTGTTGATTCCGGTTCCTTTCTTGTTGCTATCGCGGTAGGATTAACATGCAATACCTTTTTGGTACGGAGCAGGTCCAGCGGGTTCAATAAATAAGAAATATAGTTACGGGGGGTGCGCATAAAAATTTATAATTAATTGAATTGAAAACAGGCAACATCCTTGTTTTCGACATATAAAAAAACCGAAGTTAAATACTTCGGTTAAGTGTTTTCTAAAAAACTTGTTTTTTATTAGTTGGTTACAACGAAGACCTGGCTGGTTTTCAGACTCTATTTCAAAATAGGGAAGAGAATAAATTTATACCAGTTCTGATTCTTTTCAAGTGATCAATTATTTATTACCGGTGCGTTGAGTGCCATAACCTCTTCTGCCACCTCTATCGGAGGAGTGAAAGTTGTTCCCTTGTTGTCTGTTAAACGTTGGTCTTTTTGGCCCTGATACCTGGGGAACAAATGATCCGGGACTTGAAGGATAAGGGTGACTATCAACTACCGGAATATTTTTTCCAATTAGTTTTTGAATATCTTTTAATTCTGTTCGTTCTTCGGCATCACAAAAAGAGAATGCAATTCCGGTGTTGCCCGCTCTTCCTGTACGGCCAATTCGGTGTACATAGGTTTCAGGTACATTGGGTAATTCGAAATTGATAACGTGGGTTAATTCATCAATATCAATCCCTCTTGCGGCAATATCAGTTGCTACCAATACCCTTAGGTTACCATTTTTAAAATTACTTAAAGCATGCTGCCTGGCATTTTGAGATTTATTGCCATGTATAGCTGCTGCTGATATATTTTCCTTGTGTAAGATTTTCACAACCTTATCGGCTCCATGTTTGGTTCGTGTAAAAACCAATGCGGTATTTATTTTTTCATTTTTCAATAAATACAAAAGCAGGCCAGGCTTATTATTTTTGTCAACAAAAAACAAACTTTGGTCAATGGCTTCTACGGTAGAAGATGCCGGTGTTACTTCTACTTTTGCAGGATTGGTCAATAAAACATTGGCAAGAGTCTGAATTTCGGGAGGCATTGTTGCCGAGAAGAAAAGCGTTTGGCGCTTTGCCGGCAATTTTATAATTACCCTTTTCACATCATGGATGAACCCCATATCGAGCATACGGTCTGCTTCATCCAGTACAAATATTTTTAAATGTTGTAGCCCTATAAAACCCTGGCTCATCAAATCCAATAATCTGCCCGGTGTTGCTACCAGTATATCTACGCCGTTTTTTAGTTGGTTGGTTTGGTGAAATTGGGATACTCCACCAAATATTACCATGTGGGAAAGGCCAGTATACTTTCCATAGGCAGCAAAGCTTTCATCAATTTGTATTGCAAGCTCACGGGTAGGGGTAAGAATCAGTGCTTTAATATTCTTACGGCCACGTTCAGGTTCTTTTTCCTGGTGAAGTATCTGTAAAATAGGAATGGCGAATGCTGCCGTTTTTCCGGTTCCTGTTTGAGCACATCCGAGCAGATCCCTTCTTTCCAAAACGAGCGGGATAGATTGTTGCTGAATAGGGGTAGGGGTAGTGTATCCTTCATCAGCCAGGGCTTTGAGGATTGGTTCAATTAATTCTAATTTTTTAAATGCCATTGAATGGTTTAATTTTTATAAAGGCTGGCAAAGACGTTGCATTTTCTGAATCAGCGGGGAAATTTTTTACCACATCGGCTTACAACCTGCCGTATTTTTTTAGTGGTGTAGGAGGCAAAGGTAGTGTTTTGTTTTTTGATGGATTTTGAAATTGATTTTTCCTGCGAAGGTTCCGGATGTTATTAATTGATTCTATTAAAATCCTAATAAAAAAATAAGGAGTAGTGAAAACTACTCCTTATTTTTTTATTAGATAGAATCACCTTTATTTAGGCAATAATACTGCATCAATTACATGAGTAACTCCATTACTGGAAATTACGTCTGCAGTTGTAACAGTGGCACCATTGATTTTAACCACGCCATCTTTAACAGATACCGTAAGTTCCTGGCCCTGAACCGTTTTTATTTTTTGACCATCCTTCAAATCAGCCGCTTTAACTGCACCTGGCACTACATGAAAAGTCAATACCTTCGCCAGGTCGTCTTTTTTCTCCGGCTTTAACAAACCCTCAACTGTACCTTTTGGTAAGTTATCAAATGCTGCATTGGTTGGTGCAAATACCGTGAATGGACCTGTGCCACTTAAGGTTTCTACAAGTCCCGCTGCTTTTACCGCAGCTACCAGCGTGGTGTGGTCTGCAGAACCTACTGCATTCTCTACTATATTTTTGGAAGGCACCATTTTGGCCCCGCCTACCATTACACCTTCTTCCTCTTTAGGTGCCATAGGCTGTTCTGTAATTACTGTTGTGCTGTCTTTGCTTTCAGCAGGTGTTTCTGTTGTGCTATTGCAAGCTACCAGCATTGTTCCGGCTGCTACAGATACCATAACAAAAGAAAGGAAATTCTTTTTCATAAATAGGTGTTTTTTTATAGTTAAGAAAGAATAACACCTACGAGTATTTTTTGTTGGCAGTTCTAAAAATAAATAAATTCGGGTTTAGTAATTGATATGATTAATTAACTGAAAAGCGTGTATTTTATAGAGGATGAAAGTGTTCCACTTTTGTATTCATCAATTTTTCTTACAATCGCTCATACAATTTTTTTAACCTTTCACGGTTCATCTGCTTCTCCCAGTCTTTTCCAAGCGCATTTTCCCAAAGCGGTTTCATACCCATTGATACAGTAATCATTTTTTCAAATTGATCATCTGTGAGGTTAGCACAAATATTTTTAGGAATATCAATCTGATTTTTTTCAACCATGTATTTAAACTCGTTTACTCCTTCGGGATAAAATTCCTCCAGGTGATTAAATACAATACAGTTGCCAATGCCATGTTTGGTACCCAATAAATAACTGAGACCATAACTAACGGCGTGCGCTACCCCTACTTGTGAGTAAGCAATGCTCATACCACCCGCATAAGAGGCCATCATTAATTTATCATCGCTCTCTTCATCCCAGCCACTTCTATTTACATACACTTCCCTGCAAAGTTGTAAAGCCTTTTCGCCATAGCTTTTACTAAATTCATTGAGGTAGGTACCGGTGAGGCTTTCAATGCAATGAATATAGCAATCCATACCAGTATAAAAACGTTGATTAACGGGGGCATTGGCGGTTAATTCCGGATCCAGCACTATTTGATCAAAGGGGGTAAAATCTGAGTTCATACCCAGTTTTTTTGTTGGACCTGTAAGTACGGTAGTTCTGCTTACTTCCGCACCTGTACCGCTTAATGTTGGTATGCCTGCTTTATAAACGCCTGGGTTTTTTACCAAATCCCATCCCTGGTAATCGGCACTGCTACCGGGATTATTCATCATCAGCGAAACTGCTTTTGCGAGGTCCATTGCTGATCCTCCACCAATACCAATTATTCCACTTATACTTCCAAATTCCTCCTTTAACTGGCTGGCAATATTATCCACATAGCTGGTTTTAGGCTCATAAGTAACATCTGCAAAAATTATTTTATCCTTCCCTTTTGCCGGAATTCTTTTTACGAGTTCTTTCCCCTCAAAAAAATGATCGACTAAAAATATCATGGGTGAATCCCCTTTGCGGTTTGGTTGCAATATTTCATCTAACTGGTTGAATGCGCCACGTCCGTAAATAACATAGCCCACCATTTTAAAATTCCTAAAACTCATAAATTATTATTGAGGGTTAAAGTTACTGCATTAAAAAATAAAGGATAGATGGATATGGTTGATACTGATATTTTATCACGTTACTTTCCGGGTGACCAATACCTTTTTTTCATCAAATGGATGTTTACTTTATTATTTTTTGTATATCCGCATCGCCTTCCAGGTTATTCATCTGCCGCATAATATCATCATACCGATCCAGCACCTTTTTACTGATTGGCTTTACAGTATACATTTTAGGATTAGGCAGACTGGCAGCAACTTTTGCAGCTTCGCTTCTTGTAAGATTTTTTGCGTTTTTATTAAAGTAAGCCTTTGAAGCAGCCTGGATTCCAAAGATTCCTTTTCCCATTTCTGCCACATTGAGGTAGGTTTCTAAAATTCTTTTTTTACTCCAGATTTTTTCAATCATAAAGGTAAAATAAACTTCAAGCCCTTTTCGAATAAAGCCACCGCCCTGCCATAAAAAAACATTCTTTGCAACCTGCTGGCTGATGGTACTTGCACCTCTGCGCCTGTTGGCATGTTTTTCATTGTATTGAATGGCTTTTTCTATCGCCTTCATATCAAAACCTTCATGCTCCGGAAAAAGCTGGTCTTCGCTGGCCATCACTGCTAGCTTAATGTTAGGGCTCATTTGGTCATAGCTGATGTAATCTCTTTTTAAACCATATCCCTGTGCCAGGCTTACTACTTGTGTAACCGTTATCGGAGGATTTATCCATTTACAAAAAAATATATAGATCAATTGAGAAATAAACAGAATTAGAAAAATCCTCTTAAAAATACGCCAGGCCTTTTGCATAGTACTATCGGTTAATTTTATGCAATATAGAGTTACTGTTTTTTATTATCCGAAATACCAAGATAAACCAGTGAATACTTTTTTCCTATGATCATACCTTTTCCACCAGTTTTTGCCATAAGATATCCAATAGCAGCCAGTGAAGCTGAGGCAATCATCAGTGATGAGCTAAATTTATCTCTGTCCACTAAATATACTATTCCGTTTGCTACAGTTAACAACAAGCCTCCACCTAACAAACTGGCAGCACTGGCTGATAAGTTAAACCTTCTTCCTGTTTTACCAATGGCTTTTACCTGGTTGTAGTGGTACTGATAATAATAGGTAGTAACAGTATCTAAAACAAATACGCCCAGTTGGGTTGGGGTTTGCCTGATTACATACTGTTTCAAAAACAAAGAATCATTTTTAATTTTTGTGATAGTCCCGCTGATATAAGCACCGGTGGAAGTAGTGATATCTATACTAGTTCCCGAAAAATATCTTTTGATCGTTTTATTATTTCGTTTTAATAAAATAACATCCGATGATTGGGCAAATGTTAGTTGTGAGGATAAAATAAAAATCAGGAGAAGTATACGGTTCATGTTTTAAAATAAGTACTGGTAAGATAAAACAAAACTATTGATTTGTTATTGTTTTGTTGTTGTGTATAAAACGCCGAGTATTAGCAATGTTCCAAATATCAGCAGCAGTGAACCGGAAATTTTGTTGATCACAACTATGTTTTTATGATTGAGCTTTTTGCTTAGTTTGCCTGCGAGTACAACCTTTAAAATATCGGCGGTTAAGTTTACCACAATGCAGGTAGAAAAAATTATAATGCGCTCTTTTACTGTATTGGAAATTGCCAGTGTGGTAGCAGTAGTTAACCAAAATGCAAAAACTGCTGGATTGAGTGTATTGATCAAAAAACCGGAGGCAATCAATTTAGCGTGTGTACGTGCAGAAATTTTGATAGCAGCTTCTTCCACGTTACGCTCTTTAATTTTTTTAAAGAAAAGATAATAAACGCCCATTCCAATTAAAAAAACACTACCTGTTAAACCAATAATTTTTTTAAATACCAGCAAGTCAGATAC
This sequence comes from Chitinophagales bacterium, assembly GCA_038213285.1. Classification (GTDB taxonomy): domain Bacteria; phylum Bacteroidota; class Bacteroidia; order Chitinophagales; family Chitinophagaceae; genus Ferruginibacter. Next base: position 1,939 of record JBBQTL010000002.1, on the reverse strand, counting down.
CAATTCAGAAAAAACATTGCTTAATACTACTATCAAAAAATCACTGATCCATACACCTGCCACAAAACTAAACCCACCCGCATGTCCGTTATTTATACTTTGTTTTATTATAGTAAACACAATGGGGCCAACGGAAAAAATCAGCAACAAGCTAATAGCAAAACCTTTTAACAATGAATCAATCATTCTTTATTTACAATGAGTATTGAAGGTATAATTGATGAATGTAAAAAAAACCTGGAGTTAAAACGATTATTTCCTTTTAAAGATAGGTACAGTACTGCATGGTTCTCCATACATAATACTTTTGGCCACCGGCCTTAACAACTTAGTTGCTTCCAGGTAAGCGGCCTCACCTACCGGCACTTCACCACATCCTTTTATTACTACTCTTTTATCGGCAAAATCGCTCAATTTTATTTGGGTAATATTTTTTAGAAGTAATTTCTTTTTTAGTTCTTCCACTGTACCAAATATTATTTCTTTTGCAACTGGTTGTAAATAACTTGCTACCAACATGTAAGCCCAAACAGGAATTACTGCATCCGCTGTGCAGGTAACCGCAATTGCTTTATCAGTAAATATTGTGAGGTCCAGATTTTTAAGTGCTTCCCTAAAATCCTTTTCCTTCAATATCAGTCCCATAAATAAGTATTCCTTCATATCAAATAACGCAACTTCCTCCGAAGAAAAATATTCCTCCAGGTTCAATGTTACCAGCGCACTTTCACTTATTTTATTTAAAATTGCTTCATCCATGCTTGCAAAATTAGGCATAAATGGCTTGCATTAATTATTAGGCTTTTCATAAAAAGGAATTATTATTTCTATGAACATAAGATTACATTAAAATAAAAAGCCGAACCTTAAAGGTTCGGCCGTTTATACTATATTTCAATATCTTAAAATTGCTTACTACGGTTATCTTTTATAGTGGCGGTTTTTTTCAAAGATTCAAACCAACCTGATAATTGCTGCTGTAAAGACCTGGTACGCATTTCGGTAGTTTGTGCCAACATTTCTGGTGCATCCACGGGTTTATTACCGATACTGTTTACTTTAATTACATACACTCCGTTTGTTCCCGCTATCGGTTCTGATGCTTTTGCCTGAAATGCCTTATTAAAAGAAGCACCAATTACTTTTGGTTCATTTCCGACACCATTGATTATTTGTGAACTATAGGTAAGTGTAGAGTCGGCACCAGCTGTGCCAATTTGAACTTTATAAGCAGCAGCAGCAGACTCCAGCGTTGGAGTAGCGGTTAGCTTTTTGTTTATCTCTTCTGCTTTCTTCAGGTTACGAATAGTGAGTTCCACCAGCGGCCTTGCCGTTTTTGCATCTGGTAAACCTTCTGGTTGTATTTTATTAACCACTGCTACCACAAACTGATCTTCAATATTGAATGGTTCGCTTACTTCACCTTGCTTTGCCTCATTGGCCCATTTAATTAATTGCCTTGCATCCTGTAAACCACCCAACCTGTAATCATTCGGCTTAGTAAGTTCCGGAACATCTACCTTTTGAATACCATTTTTTGTGACATAATTTTCCAATGATTTAGCATCTCTTGCCTCGCCGGATAATTTGGTAGCTTTTGTGCTGGCAGTATTGATTGTTTCATCAGAAGCCAAAATTTGTTTTGCCAGGTAAGCAACTTTATAGGCAGGTTCAAAATTCTTCTGATTCATTACTTCTATATAGTGCCACCCGAAATCGGTGTGTACTACCTTTTTATCCCCGGTGCTACCGTAAAAAATTGTTTCGGAAAATTCTCTTGCAAGGCTACCAAATTGAGTAGAACTAAAATCATACTCGCCTGCTTTATCCTTACTTCCCTTGTCGTCACTGTATGTTATTACCATTGCATTAAAATCTGCCCCACCTTTAATGGCTGATGCAACACTGTCAATTCGTTTTTTTGCAATGCTATCTTCCA
>JBBQTL010000001.1:0-117587 GCA_038213285.1 Chitinophagales bacterium | reverse complement strand
GGCAGCAAATTCTGCTTTTAATTTGTCGGTTTTATTTAGTCTGGTTTCTATGGCATTCAGCAATTCCATGTCATCAAATGGCTTGGTGATATAATCGTCAGCACCCAGTTTGTAACCCTGGATAATATCATCTTTCATTGTTTTAGCCGACAAAAAGAATAATGGAACATCCGGATTGATGTCACGTATTTCTTCTGCCAATGCAAAGCCATCCATATTTGGCATCATTACATCCAGCAGGCAAATATCAAATTTTTCCCGCTGAAAGGCAGCCAGGCCAAGTCGGCCATCTCTTTCCAAAATCACTTCATAATCGTTCAGTTCAAGGTAGTTTTTTAAGACCATCCCAAGGTTGGTATCATCTTCGCACAATAATATTTTGGGTTTTACTGCTTCCATGTTTTTTAGTTTAATGGCAAATAAAATTAATTCAGCATTGATGTAGCTAATATAATGCCTATTTTTTTGTTAAAGGTATTATTGAAACCGATTGAAAAAAATATATCCTTTTACTAAAAGTACAAGTACATCCTGAAAATAAATTACAAAGTCGGTGTATTTATTTACAGGCCAGCTTTTATTCACCGTTAAAATGTGAAAGGGCCTATGAAATTTCAACACTGCACTTTACTTCATCATTGACAGATATCGTTTCACACAAACGTTGTGTTATAATCAGATCTGTCAATTACAGGCTGACATTTATCTTATACCATTCTTTTTACATCAACCGATACATGCAACTCATGCCCGCCACTGCTCATGATTACACCTCTTAATGGGGTGATATCTGTGTAGTCTCTTCCCCAGCCGATAGTAATATGCTGATTGGCCGGGATGATGTTATTAGTGGGGTCAAAATCGACCCAGCCACAATTGGGTATGTAAACTGAGAACCACGCATGTGAAGCATCTACCCCTACTAATTTTACCACACCGGGTGGGGGAATGGTTTCTATGTACCCACTTACATACCTGGCTGGCAAACCCAGGGATCGCAGGCAGGCAATGGCGAGGTGAGCAAAATCCTGGCATACTCCTTTCCGCTCTTTCATCACCACGGATAATGGTGTAGAAATGGTTGTAAACCCTGACTGAAATTTAAATTCGTGAAAGATCCGGTTCATCAGGTTTTTGCTGCCATCAAATATGGATCTTCCCGGCGGAAAAGATGCTGCGGCATAGGTAGCAATGGCATCATCGGCTTCCGTCATTGGCGTAGTGGCGATGAATTGTTTTACATCTATTAATTCCGGTGTTAGTGTATGCGTTAAACGGCATACTTCTTCCCAGGAGGTAGAATTGAATTGGGGCTGTTGTTCATTGATGGGCGTTAGTTTTTCAATTTCAGAAAAAACATGTACGCTTAATTTTTTATGTTCCTTTTCAATGGTAAAATAGACCAGCTTATTACCAAAAAAATCTTCGTATTCAATTAAAACATCTGGCTCAGGATTAATAATTACAACCGAGCTTTTACAAAATTGTTTATTGGTACTTCGGGGAGTAAGCCTTACAATATTGTGGCATAAACTTACCGGTAACTCGTAAGTATAATCTGTTTTATGTGTAACCTTATGATACATTTAGTGGAAGGTTGAAGGTTGATGGTTGATGGTTGATGGTTTGTGGTTGAAGGTTTATGGTTGAAGGTTCATGGTTGCTGGTAGTTTATTTTAATCTTATAATTGCATAAAATATCCGGCTGATTTTGAAAACCCATTGAGACTTTTACTATAAATAATCAACCATATTATTTTTTGGGATCATCACCCGGCTGATCAGTTGAAAATAATTGTTTTTGAGACTGGGCATGTTTAAAATAAGTTTTGGAAATCGCATGCTGTATGCCAGAGAGGAGGTCGTACATATCCGAAAGGAATTTATCGAGGTTTTTGTATTGGGCACTTTCTGTATCCAATACCGATAGCGTTTCCTTGTCAGTAAGTTCAATTAAATTGTAAGCTTCCGTAATTAAAATGTCGTGTGGTAAAACGGATTGATCACCTTTTGATTTGGGAAGATTTCCCAGGTTTTTTTTCAACCTGTCCAATTGATATACCATCGACCTTGGATTGTTGGTATCAAATATCATCAGATCAAGCACCAATGGCATTTGTAACAACGACCTGTATTTATAACGGAAATTGACCAGGCCTTCATTGCTAACCAAAACAGCTTCCTGTAAATTGTAATCTACCTGGTCATCATATTTGTTAACAAGCGTAGCCCTCAGCATGCTCGTTAATAAAAGGCATTGCTCCATTTTTCGGCCCATATCCAGCATGATCCACCCCTGTTCCCTGGAAATACTTTCCCTGTTCATACCTATAAATGCAACAACCGAAGTAACCAGGCTATCCAGCACATGCTGCATTTTCAGGTGTCCCGGTTTAGGCATATCTTTTACCGTAGCCCATGCCTCTTCCATTCCTCTTAATACCCGCCAGGTATCTATTGACCAATGATCCCTTACCGCATGTACCGATTGTATAAAAAGCAGGTAGTCATATTTCAAACTGTATGCCCTGTCCTTATTGAATAAAATATCAGTCAGTTCGGGCCAGGGATTCTCCAGTTTATATTCATTTGCTTCGTCCACGAATCCAGGATAAGTAAATGTATAATGTGTAAGCGCTTTTAACAATGATTGTTCTGTTACAATATCATTTTCAATCATCAGTTTATTGCCTTCCGCAATAAACTGGATAACGGTTCTGTGAAAACGGGCATTACCCAGTAATCTTTCAGTATAACGACCCACCCAGAATAAATTTTCGGCGGTATGGCTGGGCAATATTCCACTTGCCGAGGCGGGTATTCGTTCCGGTAACTTTTTTGGAACGATTAAATTTTGACGATCCTCCGGCGAAATGATCCAGGTGTCTTTACTATTGCCTCCCGATTGGTTGGATACAATGAAGTTCAACGCATCGGAAGATGTTCTGCTCAAACCGCCTGCCATAGCGGTATAACCAAAGCCATTGCTAACTAAAAAACTACGGAATATCGTTTTGCGGGGTTCAATTTTTCCATCAACCAGCGAAGGGGTGGAGCTAAGGCCAATCTTTTCCTGGCCCACATATAAAAAGGGAAATTTATTAATCTGGTATTTCAGATCGCTTAATTGAGAAGCAGATAAACTTGCGCCATCAACAGAAGTACTTCTGTTGTTGCCCCGGTATATCCGTTTGATAACAAGCGACCGGATATTGTTTAAAACATATTTTAGTTCCTTGGGCTGGCCGCACCACCACGAAGCGATGGTGGGTATAATAAGCCCTGTACCAAAAAAGTGCCTGGAAATATTTTGCATAAAAGGCATCAGTCCCGGATTCTCCAGTATGCTGCTGCCGGGTGGGTTTGCAATGCTAACATTGCCACTTCGGATAACCTGTAATAAACCGGCCACACCCAGTTGAGAATTTTCTTTTAACTCCAGCGGGTCGCAATACACATCATCAATACGACGAATGATCACATCTACTTTTTCCAACCCGCCCAATGTTTTCAACCAAACGAAATTATTCTTCACCATCAGGTCGTTTCCCTGTACCAGGGTGTACCCAAGGTGAGAGGACAGATAGGAATGTTCAAAATAAGTTTCGTTGCCGGCTCCTGGTGTTAAAATTACGATGCGTGGGTTTTGGTGATGCCGGGAGCCGAGTTCGCTGAGCGAATTGCTTAACGTATCAAAATAAGGGGATAGATGACGCACTTTTAATCCATTAAATAATTCAGGTAATACCCGGGTCATTACCGTTCGGTTCTCTAATGCATAGCCCGATCCGGATGGCGCCTGTGTACGGTCGCTGATGATCCATATTTTACCATCCGGGCTGCGGGCCATATCTGCGGAATATAATACGAGGCTGTGTTTGCCGGGTAATTTAATTTCGGAGCATTGCCTCAAAAAACCTACATGGTTATAAATTAATTCCAAAGGAAGAATGCCTTTTTTGATCAGCTTTTGATCGCCGTAAATATCCTGTAATAATAAATTCAACAACTCTGCACGTTGTATTAATGCAGCCTCTACGTTCTCCCATTCCTCTTTACTAATCAGGAAGGGAATGGCATCCACATTCCAGTCGCGGTTTACCAAAGAATTATTGCCATAGATGTTATACGTAACGCCATTCTCTTTTAGTAACCCTGAAATTTCCACATTTCGGTTTTGCATTTCCACATTTCCCAACTGATTGAAAGATTGAAAAAATGCTTCCCAATGCGGACGAAGGTTACCGTCCTTACCCAACATTTCGTCGTATGAATATTGATTACTCAAATAATGGTGCAGTATAGAAGTGGAATGTAAATTTGAAACCATGAATATTTATTATACAACTCAATTTTCATTGTACGTTTTGATAAAAATACAAAATTATGGGCAACATGGGCCGGGAAGCAATAGAATGGGTGCATTTAAAATTGTCGAACTGGATAGAGCGTTGCCAACTTTGGTAGTAGCTCTTTTGAATTGAAAATAACATGCAAAAGGTTGGCAACCCCTGCGACACACACGAGCCCTGCGTAATGTGTGATTACCCTATCCGTTACCACACAGTAAGCCGCATCGTTATTGATTCGCCGGTTACATTTCTTGGCGGCACCAGCGCTGAGTTCCCCTTATTGGTAAATGCTAAGGTGCCAGTCCACTGGCCTGCTCCTCCCGAAATCATTTGGCTCAATCGTTCACTTGTATAAATCATCCTGTTACTTGTACTCCTTCGCCTCTGGTAAATAGTTTTCACATTTCGAAAATTACCTGGTTGTTTTGATTGTAATATTACCATATACGAAGTTGACAATACACATCGTGTAAATGTTTGTTCATGGGTGCGTATAAGACAAATACCACTTAAAATGGAATTGATGCAAATGGACAAGACTTTTACTTCTACGGCTTCGTCTGCCAGCCGGTCATAAGTGATTCAAAATTTAGAGTTAAATGACAGGTAGCGGTTTAACATGGCAAAAGTAACATGCAATAGTATCCTATAAAAAGTATAGCTTATTTTTGAGATCATCAAAGTAAAAATATTAATTTCATTTTGCATGGACTACCAATCATTATCTGAACAGGTGAAACAATATTCAATGGCATTTTTTAATGCCCCGGAACATCAATACCTGCCTTATCACAATCTTACTCACACAGAAGCCGTGGTGAAAGCAGCTATTCAAATTGGTAATCATTACCAACTGGCAGAAGAGGATTTTTTCATTGTATTAACTGCTGCATGGTTTCACGATATGGGTTATTTTTCTGAAGACCCGGCCAATCATGAGCAAATGGGGGCAGATATGGCCGCTGGCTTTTTAAAGGAGCTTGGAGTAGACGAACCAGTCATCAGTAAGGTGAGGGCCTGTATAAGGGCTACCAAATTGCCGCAGTCGCCGGTTACTCCATTAGAAGAAATTGTTTGTGATGCGGATTTGTTTCACCTGGGTACTGAAGATTTCCCGGAACGAAATAAACTCATGCGTAAAGAATGCGAAAAAAGCCTTCATACAAAACCGGGAAAAGATGAATGGCGAACGAGCAGCATTAAACTCTTCCAGTTGCACTATTACCACACTGCATATTGTAAATTGTTGCTGCATAATAAAAAACAGGAAAACCTGGACAGGTTATTGGAAAAACAACAAAGCATTGCAGAAAAAATTGCCGGATCTGCTCCGGTGCCAGGAGAGGAGATCATTGTTAAAGAAAAAAAGAATAAGATTAAGGAAAAAAAGGACCGGCCCGATAAAGGAATTGAAACCATGTTTCGGGTAGCTGCTACCAATCACCAACGCCTGAGCGATATGTCGGATAACAAGGCGCATATCATGATATCGGTAAACTCCATCATCATCTCCGTTATCATTGGCCTGGTAGTTCGTAAAATGGATGCTACTCCAGGTATTTTGATACCAACGTTGATATTACTGACAGGAAGTGTAACTGCAATCGTTTTTGCCGTACTGGCTACAAGGCCTAAAATACCGGATGGCATTTTTACCAAAGCACAAGTAGACAATCAAACGGTTAACCTGTTGTTTTTTGGTCATTTTTATAAAATGGATTTCAGCGATTATTATGATGGTATGCTAAAAGTAATGGAAGACCGGGCGTTTTTATACGGTAGCCTTACCCGTGATATTTATTCGCAGGGCATCGTGCTGGGACGGAAGTATAAGTTAATCAGGATTTCCTATACTATATTTATGTACACGTTGATTGTGTCCATCGTTGCCTTCTCTGTTGCCTCCATCTTTTTTTTGTAAAACAGCAACAATGAATATTGGATTTTTTAACCGGGACCTTAGCTGGCTTTCTTTTAATGGCAGGGTGCTATCAGAAGCAGCTAACCAAAAAGTTCCTTTGGTTGAAAGAATAAAGTTCCTTTCAATTTTTTCATCTAACCTGGATGAATTTTACAGGGTACGTATGCCGGCAATATTGTCATTAAAGAAAGCAACTGGTGGACCAGGGGTTAATAACGAAACCATTGCCGCCGATGCCACGCAATTGATAAAAGCGCAGCAGGAATATTTCGGCAAGATTTTATCGCTGGAATTATTGCCCGGATTGAAGGAGAAAAACATCCGGCTTATTTATAAGGAACCAATACCGGAGGAAGTACATGATGAACTGGAAGAATATTTTTATTCAAACGTGGCGGCATTTTTACAAATAGTAAATCTTTCGGAAAATGAGCAACTGTTTTTTTCAGAGAACAACCAGTTGTACCAGGTGGTATTGCTACAGGGTGAAAGCGGAAGGGAGAATGTGAGTATCATCAATATACCCTCGGATAAATTATCCAGGTTTTTTACTGTTACTATCGAAAGGGTGAAATACATCATTTTTCTCGAAGATATTATTCACCGGTTTTTATCCGTGCTTTTTCCGGGGGCAACCATTAAAGGAGTATATAATATCAAAATTACCCGTGATGCGGATCTTGACCTGGAAGATGAATTTGCCGGTGACCTGGCGGAGAAAATAGAAAATAAAATAGCCAGGCGTGACCTCGGTTATGCAACCCGTTTTTTGTATGAACCCGGAATGCCCATGCGTATTTTGCATTGGCTGGTTAACTCCCTTCAATTATCAAAAGCAACTATAGTAGAAGGTGGTAAATACCACAACCTGAAAGACTTTGCCGGCATCCCAATAAGCGATGCAGCACTGGCTTACCCGGATTGGCCAGCCATTAAAAACCGCTTTCCCATTGCACATTCTTTGTTTGAATCAATGTTGGAGAAAGACCGTATTATTCATACGCCCTACGAATCCTATAATACCATCCTGCGTTTTTTTAATGAAGCGGCCATTGATCCCAGGGTAGAGGAAATTTTTGTTACACTATACCGGATTGCCGGTGATTCTAAAATTGCGAATGCCCTCATCACGGCTGCCGGTAATGGAAAAAAAGTGGTTGTGTTTGTGGAGTTAAAGGCCCGCTTTGATGAAGCCAATAATATCCGTTGGGGAAAAAAGATGAAGGCTGCAGGTGTCAGGATCATCTATAGCATACCAAATTTAAAAGTGCATGCAAAAGTGGCGCTGGTAAAAAGGAGAAAAGGGGATCGGATGGTGTACCTTGGATTGTTATCAACCGGCAATTTAAATGAAAGTACCGCCAGGTTTTACACTGATCATATTTTACTAACGGCACATCCGGGTATGTTATCCGAACTGGAATTGTTATTCATTTTTTTAAGCCAGAAAAGAAAGCCGGTTAACCCATTGGAGATTGCATTTACACATTTGTTGGTAGCACAATTTAATTTACAAACTGTTTTTTTTGATTTAATTGACCAGGAGATTCGCAATGCGAAACTGGGACTTCCTGCCTTCATCATCATAAAAATGAATAACCTGGAAGAAAGGAAACTGATCAGCAAATTGTATGAAGCATCGCAGGCGGGAGTGCAGATACAATTGATTGTAAGAAGTATCTGTTGTTTAAAGCCCGGCCAGCCAGGAATAAGTGACCGCATCAGCATAACAAGAATTGTAGACAGGTACCTGGAGCATGGCAGGGTTTTTATCTTTAATAATAATAACCGGGAATTGTTTTTTCTTGGCTCGGCCGACTGGATGAACCGTAATATTTACAGCAGGATAGAAGTATGTTTCCCGGTATATGATGAACAGGTTCGAAACGAATTAAAGCAGATTATCCAGGTTCAACTGGCTGATAATGTACAGGCCGTACGCATCAATGAATTGCTGGAAAACGTGCCGGTTAAAAATGAACTTGAACCCATTCGTTCGCAGGAAAAGATTTACCGGTTACTGAGGGCTGGTGATGAGTGAATGAGTGATGAATGATGAATGATGAGTGATGAAGGATGAGAGATGAAGGATGAGTAATGAGCGATAAAGGATGAGTAATGATGAGTGAAGATTGCTGAGTGCGGAAGAAGTATTAAACAAAAGAGGGAGCTTAATTATTTCACCATTGACGATTCAATGTCGTTGACTTAAGAAAATAATTTGTGGACCAGCATTTACTTTTCATGGCATCATCGTTGTGTCACTCACTTGTACGAATAAAGCTTTGGGCAACGATAAAATCAACAGTCTTAAGTCAACGATATTGATTGACCATACACCATTCACCATTACAATTATTACAAACCAGCACCAATGATAAAAATAATTTCATCTCTTATTTTCATTCTTTTATTTAACAGTGCATGTAAACAGCTTGTTAAGATGGAAGGGCCTCCAGGCTATGATTTCAGCAAGCCACAAATATTGAAAATGCCCGCCAGTCTGAATGAGATATCCGGTATTGCTTTTAACAATGGAAGGCAGGATACGATGTATGCTGAGCAGGATGAAGATGGCAGGCTATATTCTTTCCCTACGGCCAGCCTGGATGTAAAAAACCAAAAATTTGGGAAGAAAGGAGATTATGAAGACATTGCTATTTGCAACGGTACCGTCGTTATTCTCCGGAGCGACGGAGTGTTAATTTCGTTTGCGTTGAATGCCACCGGCGACGAAGAAATAAGCAATGTGCAGGAAACAAGTGGCCTGTTGCCTGGGGGTGAATACGAAGGGATGTATGCTGATGCGGCAACCAGTCTCTTATATGTGTTGTGCAAAAGTTGCCGTGCAGATAAAGGAAATAAAAGTACCAATGGCTATATCCTGCAAATGCAGGCTGGTAAGCCGATGATATTAAAAGGCAATTTTGAGGTAAATACAAAGGAAATCGCCGCAAAACTGGATGAAAAGAAAATCACCTTCCGGCCATCTGCCCTGGCTAAAAATATCATTGATCAGCAGTGGTACATTTTATCTTCTGTCAATAAATTGCTGGTAATTACGGATGATCAATGGACAATAAAAGAAGTTTATCCGCTTGATCCCGCCTTATTTAGTCAACCGGAAGGCATTGCATTCGACACAGATAGAAACCTGTACATATCCAATGAGCGTGGTAATACATCCAATTCAACCGTATTAAAATTTACCTTTGCAAAGCATAAAAAATAGTACATGTTCCATATAAAAAATTGTTCAGTCATTTTCAGTATTTCCTGTATCTGTGTTTTTGGGCAGGCGGTTCATTCTCAAAATATTGATATTGATCTATTAAAATCCATCAACCCTCAATATCCGAATTCAGGAATCTGGAAGAGTACGAGCAGTTCTTACATCCTTGTATCCGGTACGGCAACACTTGGTTCCTTAGCTCATGCACTTATTAAAAATGACAGAGACCTGCGATATAAATCTTACGGAGTGATGATTGGCATTGGTATAAATGTAGTTGCAACGGTAGGGTTGAAAAAAGTATTCAGGCGCACGAGGCCTTATACCCGGTATCCCAATGACGTTTTTATGCTAACCCCTACAAGCGGTTATTCTTTTCCTTCAGGGCATACTTCACTTGCATTTGCTACTGCTACTTCACTTATGCTTGCCTATAAGAAATGGTATATCACGGTGCCGGCATATATGTGGGCCGGAGCGGTAGGATACTCAAGAATGTACCTGGGAAAACATTATCCCTCTGATGTGCTGGGAGGGATAGTGGTTGGGGCGGGTAGCAGCTACCTCGGCCACTGGCTAAATAAAAAATACTTCCAGCAACAATCTGCACCACCTAAACACTCCAATCAATTGTAAATGGTGAGCGGTCAATGGGCAATGGGCAATGGTCAATGATCAAAGGGCAATGATGATCCGATAGCTATTAACACCATTCACCATTGACCATTCACGTCTTATCCCTTATTGTTTGTGATCAAATTCTACCGGTTTGGTTTGCTTATAGTTTTTATCATAGCTTACAAAAAAGTATAGATAAATTACCCTGCTTAACCGCATCATCCAGGGTTGTAAAACTACCAGCAGTACAGCATTCATTGCCAGCCAGTAAAAAACCCGGTTATCTTCTGTGGATACGCCAATCAATACCATCCATGCTATAAATGTGGCAACAGAAATTGCTACTGCCAATGCATAACTCACATAGCCCGTTCCATACCAAAATCCCTGCTCCAGGTCATATTTTTGTCCGCACTCCGGACAGTTGTCATGCATGTCGAAAATATGCGACAACTTTATTTTTTTGTAAGGATTGGGGTGCTTAAACATTGGTCCACGCCTGCACCGGGGACATCGCATGGTAAAAATACTCCAGAGATAGCCGGGTTTAGGTCTGTTGTTTTCCATAAGCTGCAAAGGTAGTCAAAAGCGATGTCTGATGGCTGATTTTTTGATGCCTGATGTTGCCGGAAACCCCAATTATTGCATGGAAATGGCGGCTGGAAGAGAATGTCCGATGGTCCGAATGATGATGCCCCAACGATTATGCTGTGAAGTATAAAAGGCAGGTTATATTAAGTTTGATAACAAAAAAGCTGACATTGTTGGAATGTCAGCTTTTTTGTTATCACCTGTTATGGAGATTATAAACTATGTAGTCAGCTACGCAATTACCTGTTGCATTTTTTTACGTTCCCCAATTTGCTGCCGCCACATAGCGTAATAAAGGCCTTTTTCTTCCAGTAATTTTTCATGCGTTCCGGTTTCTACCACATCACCTTTTTCCAAAACATAAATCCTGTCGGCATGCATAATGGTGCTTAACCGGTGTGCAATTAAAATAGTGATTTGTTCTTTTGCAGATGAAATATCTTTAATGGTATTGGTAATATCTTCCTCGGTTAAAGAATCCAGGGCAGAGGTGGCTTCATCAAAAATAAGTAAGTGTGGTTTTCTTAAAAGTGCCCGTGCAATTGACAGCCGTTGTTTTTCTCCACCACTTAGTTTAAGTCCACCTTCACCAATCATGGTGTCCAGGCCTTTTTCGGCACGCTGGACCAACCCGGTGCAACTAGCCTTTTCCAATACGTCATTTAATTCCTCCTCTGTAGCACCAGGGTTAACAAATACCAGGTTTTCTTTAATGGTGCCGCTAAATAAATTGGTGTCTTGTGTTACAAATCCAATCTGCTTTCGAAGGTCATCAAAAAGAATCGCTGTTTCATCCATTTTATTATAAAAAATCTTCCCCTCTTTTGGGCGGTACAATCCAACAAGCAATTTCATTAAAGTAGATTTGCCGCTGCCAGAAGGGCCTACAAACGCAATGGTTTCGCCGGTTTTTACATCAAAGCTAATATTGTCAATAGCTTTGTGCGAAGCCGTTTGATGCTGGAATGAAACCTGTTTAAATGACAGGGTTTCAATATTACCCAATGGAATTGGATGGGCTGGCTCAGGCTCGGGGGCTTTCTGCATCAGGTTATTAAAGTTGATCAATGAAGCTTCCGCTTCCCTGTAAGAAAGCAGGATATTACCGATTTCCTGCAACGGGCCAAAAATGAAAAAGGAAAATACCTGCATGGTTACCAACTGCCCGGCATCCATTTTATCCTGGAAGATCAGCCACATCAAAATAAATAAAATCACCTGCCGAAGTGTATTTACCAACGTACCCTGTATAAAACTGATACTACGGATGCGTTTAACTTTTGCTAATTCGAGGCCTAAAATTTTATAGGTATTTTTATTTAACCTGTTTACCTCCTGTTTGGTAAGGCCGAGGCTTTTTACCAATTCAATATTGCGTAAAGACTCTGTGGTGGAGCCAGCCAATGCGGTGGTTTGACCCACGATATCCTTTTGAATCACCTTCACTTTTTTACTCAGCTTGTTGGTGATAAAAGTTAATACCAAAATGCCAACAAAGTAAGCAACCGGGATGCGCCAGTTGATGTATACAGTGGCGTAAACAAAAACAAATACTACTCCTACCAGTATACCAAAAAGGATATTGATAAAACTGATCATGAACTTTTCTACATCTGCCCTTACCTTGGTTAATATGGATAATGTTTCACCACTGCGTTGGTCTTCAAATTCATGATAGGGCAATTTCAATGCATGTTGCAAGCCATCTGTAAACACTTTTGCACCAAACTTTTGTATCACTACATTTAAAAAATAATCCTGGAAATTTTTGGCGATACGGCTGATCATTGCCACGGATATGGAAAAAATTAAAATGTAAAATACCCCTAATTGTAAATAGGGCGTGCCTTTTTTGGTGATCCATTGATAATCCCAAAAAAACTGAGACCAATTGTATTTGCCGGTAACAGGAACAGATTGCTGCTCATTGGCCAGGTTAACCATTTTGCCTAACAGGATGGGGTCTACTAATGAAAAACCGATGTTGATTGCAGCCAATGCAAGGGTTAGGATAACCAGCCATTTATGCGGTGTTAAATATTTAAATAAAATTTTCATTCATGAAATTTATTGGTAATAATATATTGAAGAGTTTCAGTAAGTCAAATATCGTACAAGTTTATTAAAAATGACAAGATTGCCGTTCCCGTTTTTGAGGTTGAATCCGGTGGTAACCAATTTCATTTTTCGTGTACCTTTGGCCCCTCACTCAAAAATGGTAACAAAAAAATAATGGAGAATAATTTCCCACTGGTATCCGTAGCGATGGCGAGTTTTAATGGGGCACGATATATAGGAGAGCAATTGGATTCCATCCTAAATCAAACATATAAAAATATTGAGATTATAGTTGTAGATGATTGCTCATCCGATGGTACGGTATCAGTGATTAAGAGATACCAGGAAAAATATCCATTGATACAACTATATCAGAATAGCATCAATCAGGGGGTTACGCCAACATTTGAAAAGGCATTTGGTTATATCAATGGCGTTTTTATAGCGATAGCTGACCAGGATGATATCTGGGAATATAATAAAATAGAATTATTGGTTAAGGAGATGGGCGCTGAAGATGCGGTTTATAGTAATTCTTTATTGGTAGATGAAAATGGGATTTCATTAAACAAAGATTTTAAATCCATCATGCATTTGCAGTCTTATTATTCCGGAGCCCCTTTATTGCTTTCTAATTGTCCGCCCGGTCATACTATTTTGATGAAGCATAATTTCCTTAAAACGTTATTTCCATTTCCTTCCAATATTATGTTCGACAAATGGATTGGATATTGTGCTGCAGGGAACAATGGTTTGAAATATGTTGATATGCCCCTTGTAAAATACCGGCAGCATCATACCAATACTTTTGGTACAAGCGTATCAAAACATCAACGCAAGAAACACACGAGGGAGCAGCAATTTCAAAACAAGTTGGCTGAATTGAAAACCATGGCCACAGCGCCTGTTAAAAATGAGGCGACAAAAAAAATCCTGCTGGAAATGATCAGCCTTTTTAAACAGGGCTGGAGCTTTAGAAGGGGTAATTTTTTCTTTCGCAACAGCGAACAAATACTGGCTGCCAAAAACAAAGCGGCTTATAGAAAAATGTTGTATTGTTTTAAGATGTTTTTTAAGCCGAATTATTAAATGATTTGCCGCTCTTTAAATGGGAAGCATATCATTTTTTTATTTCGCCTTTTATCCCCATTATCAGTAATTGAATGGGCATCTTTACATAGGCTTTCAAAACATTGAGCACGGCCATAAAACTGAACCCATTTCTTTTGGTACTACGCTTAAGTACCTGCATAGGATCAATAAACTCCAGTCTTTTAAAACTATCCCTCAGCACCTGGTAAATAAAAGAATAATTTTCTATTCTGAAAGCCTGGTGGTATTGTTTTTTTGCTCCAATAAATGACTTGTTTAAAATTACCTGCACACATTGTGCTAATCTATCCATCACATTTTTATCCTGCCTCAACTCAATAATATCGTTTACCGGGAGGCCAGCATATTCATGATCATACACCATCGAAGCAAACAGCCTGAAACTATAATTATTGATGATAATCTTTGGTAAAGGCTTCGCCCAATCCGTTGTGATGAGCCAGGAGATTCCGCTTGAACAGCCGATAAACAGGCTGCAATATTTGGTGAGTTCAGCATTCTCTCTAAATGTTAACAGGCTGCCATCTATTATTCCCGGCATTGTGACTTCAATTTTTTTATTAGACGAAAGAATGATTGCAAGGTCTTGATGAGTGGATAGCATTTGTTTGGCCCATTTAAGGGAGGATGCCGGGTTAAGGGAGGACTGAAAACTTTCGGGCCCGCACTCCATTAAAATAACATGGGTGTATTTATTTAACTGGTGCTTTTCCGCAAATGTTTTCACACGATCCACTTCGTTTGCCGAAAGGCGCAAGATCGGCTGTTGAGATACCGTAATTTTATTTGGATAATTGTTATAGGTGGAAGAGCGGATGCCGCCATCAACATTGATGAAGTTCTTGCCAATTAGTTGTGTGTAAAATATAAGATCAAAATCACCTGTTGATTTTCTTTGTTCCGCCTTGCTAACAAAATCATTCCATTCGGCTTCACTTGTTATGGAGGATTTAGTAGGGATTTCCCAGGTTTCATCTACATGTGGGTTCAATAAGATACCTTGTTTGGATCTGCTATTTACTGCCCAGGTTAAATGACAGCCCGGGTAATCCACTTCTTTTATTTGCCGTGCTATCACCGTGGCATATAAACAATCCCCGTTTGAATTGAGATGTGCCAATAATATTTTTTTTACTGCCATTTAAGGGTGCTTGGTTTTTTTTATTTCTATTTATTTTTTAGCGGATGTTATCCAGCCCGGCTTTCCTTGTCTAAACTACTGAAATATCAAGTAGGTATTCATTATCTCTATTTGACATTTACGTTTTCGTATCATGCTGTGGGACACCATCGGGCAAATCTAAAATTGTTTACAGCCATGATTCTTTTTACTTTCCATAATCTTCTATTTCATACCAGTTTTCACAACCGCATATTACTGCTGCTATAATAATGGCTATGATATTGACAAGCTTATGCGTTACTTTTCCTTACTGCCTGAAGTCGTCCATGGCTGCAAAATACTTAATAGGGCTTTCCATTTCTTTTTTGCCTGCTATTAATAGTATTTTTTTTATTTAAAATCGTTACCTGAATAATTTTCCCGATTTTTCCGCCAAAAAGCGCCTGTGTGGAAATCAAATTTTGAAAATTGAAATTAAAGTAACATCAGTCCACGGTTTATAAGGAGACCTGTATAACACATTAAATAATACCTAATGATTTTATTTAATAAATAATTAAAAAAATATTATCTTTCTCTTCTAATTCGAGGATCTACCTAAATAAAGTATTGCTTGTTTCGAATGTCCTATTGCTATTCCTTACTGAATTATGCCCTTACTATTTAAGAATTGACTAATAAATATCATTAGATATTTTATTATATCCATCAAACCTGTAAATAAAAAAAATGCGAAAAAGAGTTAAACAAACCGGAAAAAAATCAATTTCAGTAAATGCCATCGCAGGTACTTATGTCGTACTTCTGGCAATGGATGCAAATCAAGAGGCCCGAAAGGGCTTATTAGGTTTTGCAATGCATCGCACCGACAAAACAGAAAAAGAACAATACTGGCTTAACAGTTTCAGAACCTTTGAAGCATTGAATCCTAATCCGGCCCCCGGCACGCTCGTATCAACACAAGACGCACCTATACAGGGATTTATTTGGGGCGATTATACAGCAAGTCCTAATCACCAATACACTTATAAAGTAGTACCTGTGTATGGTACTCCTAAGAATTTAGTGTATGGGTCTGCTGTAGAAGTAGATGTAAACACAGAAAACGAAGACAACCAGGAGCATGCAATTTATTTTAACAGGGGCGTAGCTGGTAGTCAGGCATATGCCCGCAAATTTGGGAATAAAAGCCCCGAAGCCGCAGGCCCCGAAGCTTATAAATGGCTTTCAAGAGGATTGGAAGAATCAATTCTGAGTTATATTGGTAAGGCTAAGAGCAAAAGTTTTTCTATCAGGTGTGCCGCCTATGAATTTAGTCACGCAGGAGTTTTAAATGCATTTAAAGCCGCCTCTAAAACAGGAGCTGATGTTAAGATAGTATATGATGCCAGGGTTAACGCATCAGGGCCTAAAATTGCAAGTGAAGCTGCTATCGCTAAAGCAGGAATAGGAAAACTAATGATCCCACGCACATCAGACCCATCATTTATTTCGCATAACAAATTTATTATCTTGTTGAAAGACGGGAAACCCATTGAGGTTTTAACAGGATCTACTAATTACACTGATGGAGGAATTTACGGGCAATCAAATGTAGTTCATATCATAAGAAATCCTAAAATAGCAGCACAGTATTTAGAATACTGGACGATGCTGTCTCATGATACTCCGGTAAAAGAATTAAGACCCTGGACTGTTGAAAAAACACCCACCCCTCTTGATTCATTCGCCGATGGCATACAACCCATCTTTAGCCCACGTTCTTCAGATGATGCATTGAGATGGTATTCTAATGAAATTGATACAACTAATTCTCTTGCGGGATTTACTGCCGCTTTTGGTGTGAACGATTTTTTCGCTGCTGTGATGGAAAAAAATAAAAAAAATACACGATATATATTATTTGAAAAACAGCCTCCGGCACCGAATCCAAAGAAGGTTGGAAAGGGCCCTACCAAAGCCTATCAGCAATATCTGAAATATACTAAGGTAAGGAATAACAATATCGCTATCGGAGAAGTGATTAGCAAAAGTATTGTTGGTGATTCAGAATTACACCGATGGTTAGGTGAAAAGTTATCAGGCCTTAATAAAATGGTTAAATACCTGCACACAAAATATTTATTTATAGATCCTCTGGGCGACGACCCCACAGTTATAAGTGGCTCGGCAAATTTTAGCCTGGGCTCTACCACTTCAAATGATGAAAACATGCTGGTGATTAAGGGCAATACTATGGTTGCTGATATTTACCTTGGAGAATTTATGCGTATCTGGAACCATTTTTATTTCCGGGACATTGCAACAAGATATGCATTGATCGAAGCGAAAAAACTAAAAACCACTAAAGCCGAGGAAAAAGAGATCGGGGAAATTGTATCACCTTATTTGGCACCGGATGATTCATGGACCAACGATTATTTCGGAGCAAGTTTCCGTAAGACCCAGGAGCGGGAACTGTTTAAATAACAGCAAGATCACCGGATAAATTGTAAAATTAAAACGCTAAAATCGTTATTATGGATAGTAACTTAACGCCAATGATCGGTGGCCCGGTATGCAATGAGAAAACAAGCCCGGGGCTGCTACAGGGTGACAGGCAGGTTCTCACCCATAACAACAAAGAATTTCTTTGGAAAATTTTTGTACAAATAGGCTATACCTGGAAAAACGTACGTTTCGATTCTTCCAACCTTAAAAGTTCCTGGCTTGATATGATCGCGGCAAAATCAAATGTTGCTCCCAGTTATACTGCAGAATATATAAATGCTGCATATGTAGTCGGCGAATTAATTAATATGTACGGGGAAGCGGATGCATTTTACAGGTTATTTCTTAAAAACGGCATTCCCCCCGGCCCCCCGCTAACCCGTCTGGCTCATGCCAAAATGTATGTAGTGAATGAATTTATTATAATGCAGGTTATGGCTAGCGGTTTTAAACATTTTGGCGGCGTAAATTATCACGGATATGTAAAAGGATCCAGGTATAACCTGGTGAAGGAAGTAAGGGAAATTGAAATTAACGATGCAAGTGGAGTTAAAACAAATAATATTTAACAAATGAACGGAATGAAAAAAGTATACGAATATATAATTGTGGGATCTGGTGTAGCCGGAATCACCATAGCAAAAAAACTTCTTGAAAATAATCCAAGGACTTCTATACTTATGCTGGAGGCAGGCCCTGAAATACCTTCCAAAGAACGACGACCATGGTGGGATTATATAACACTTGATCAAACCCCTTATGCCTTTACATATGACGAGGACTGGGAGGCAAAATCTATCGGTAATATTAACTGGCTTTCGAATGGGGCAAGGGTAAAAGCTGTTGGAGGTTCTACTATGCACTGGGGCGCCTGGTGCCTGCGGTTTAAGCCGGAAGACTTCCGGTTATATACCAATACAGGAGAAGGTGCAGATTGGCCCATAACTTATGATGACCTGGAAAATTATTACTACCAGGCCGAAGAATATCTTTCTGTTTGCGGAGATGATACCGAAAACTGGAGCCCCAGGAGTAAACCTTATCCGATGCCCCCTTTTCAATGGACAGCAGCAGATGGTGTAATGTTAATGGCTTTTATGAAGCTTGGCATCAAGCCGGGTAAAATGCCAATGGCAAGGTATCGTAAATGCTTTACTACCGGAACCTGCAAATATTGTCCGTTTGGCTCCCGGTTCTCTGCACAGAATATCCTTTCTGATCTTTTGGAGAATAAACTGTATAAAAATTTTATTCTTCGGTCAAATACCCCTGTTCGAAAAATTAATTGCAGATCGAAATCAGAAATTGAATCAGTAGAATGCCTGGATAATGTTACAGGTGCAATTACCACAGAATCTGCTCAGAAGTTTATCATTTGTTCCGGTTCATACGAAACGCCAAAACTTTTAATGAACTCCAAAAGTTCCTGGTGGAAAAATGGTGTTGGTAATGATGCAGATCTGCTGGGACGGTTTATTATCTCACATTCAATGTTGAAAGTAAGGGGCAGGTATCCTGAAAATAAAGAACGTTGGTTCCAGGAATATGATTTTCCTACGTTGATGTCGAGAACCTATGATTCACCGGAACGCCAGAAGATAGGTAAAATATTTTTATTTAAAAACCGGGTATTACCTAACGTAGACATTGCTTCCCTGATGATAGCAGGGAAAACGCCGGAAGAAATAGATGAAATTATGACCGGCCCTATGGAAATGGAATTACAGGCTTTTATGGAAGAGAAAGGTAAATTTGAAAACCGTCTCCAGATCGTAGAAGGAACAGACCGTTTTGGCCTGCCTTTAACCACCATCAACTTTAATCGTACTGAAACTGAAAATGCCAATGCCCGGGAGAACCTGAAGCTGATGGAAAAAGTGATTGTTGAGATGGGATATGAAGTAGTGCTTTCCAAAACGGAAGATCCGGGAGCCCACCATACAACAGGTACCTGCCGGATGGGAAAAACGCCTGAGCTGGGGGTTACTGATGAATTCCTTAAAGTACATAATATTAAAAACCTTTACCTGTGCTCAAACGGGGTATTTCCTACAGGAAGTGCAGTTAATCCTACACTTACTTTAACTGCGCTTTCTATGCGGCTTTCTGATCACCTCATAGCACAACAGAAAAAAATAAAAACGTCAATCAATGAACGCAGCCGAAATACAGCAACAACAACACTTTGATGAGAAGGTGATGAATACATTATCATCCCGAAATGCCACAGTTGAGGAGCATATTAATGTCATTACAAGCGAATCGATAGTGCATCAAAAACCTGAAGACCGGCTTATACTTCTTAAACGTACACTGCAACAGGCTGTTGAACTTGAATTCGGTACCATACCTATTTATCTTTCAGCACTTTGGTCAATTAAGGATAATTTAAGCCCGATAGCAATATCTATTCGTAATGTTGTTCAGGAAGAAATGTTGCACCTGGCATTGGTCTGTAATATGCTTGCATCAATTGGTGGTAAACCTAAAATATATGATATTTCTGATAAAGGGCTTCGCTATCCTACCAAATTACCAGGCGGAGTTCATTCGGAATTAACACTCAAATTATCTGGCTTAACCGATGATGCGCTTGATGATTTTTTAGAAATTGAACTACCAAATGAAGAGATAACAATTGCTCCATATGAAAGTAAATTCAATGACGCCCACAGTAAAAATCATACAGCCACCATTGGAGCATTATATGATGCCATTAATAAAGAATTTCAAAGTTTAGCACCGGTAATGACTCCTGATAAACAGATAAGCGGCCCATTAGCCTGGTTTGTGATTGATACATTGGATAAAGTAAAAAGCGCTATCAATTGGATAAAAGAACAGGGCGAAGGCTCAATCGATAATTCCCCTGAAAGTACAGGGGTGGATAAATTATCGCATTTTTATCGATTTTGGGAAGTTCGCAGGCGTCAGAAAATTGAGTTGGATAAAACTACTGGTAAATATGTTTTCAACTCTCCATTTCCTTTTCCTGAAGTATGGCCCATGGCCGTGGTTCCGGTAGGTGGATATCAAAAAAAAGATGTTAGTGCTGAAGTATGGGAACTCACCAATAATTTTGATATCACCTATTCAAAAATGATATATACACTTGAAAGCGCATGGTCTGAAGGCGGGCAAGCTGCACTGTGGAAAGCCATTGACATGATGTTTGACCTGGAAAAATATGCTATTCCCCTTATGAAAATTCCAAAACCTGATGGTTGCGGAAATTATGGTCCAAGTTTTAGATTGATAAGATATTAAAATTTTTAAACCATGGCGGTTAAAAAAAATAAACAATGGAAAGTTGTTCGAACCATAGAACTTAATTCATCGGCAGAAAAGGTTTGGAATACAGTCGGCGGATTTTATACACTTCACATATGGCACCCTGATATTAAAAAAACCGAAATAGGAAAAGACCAGGTTTTAAACCCGGAGATAAGAAGAATTCTTACTTTCCCGGGGCAGCCAACAACAACCGAACAACTTGTTTTTATGGATAACCAGCATTTTTATTACGGGTATAAGTGGCATGCCGGTGCCTGGGGAGAAACAATAAAAAATTACCATTCAGAAATAAGGGTAATTGAAATTGAAGTCGATAAGAAATGCATGGTTCAATGGACCGGGCATTTTTTTTATACCAGTGATGCATTATCGCAATTCTATGAAAATGGATTGACATCTTTGTTAAAAAGGTTCAAATAAATAAGAACTAATTATTAACTTAAAACTATAATATTATGGGAAGCTTAGTGGAAATAAACGACACTTTACAATTAACGACCGAACAGGGGTTCCCTTCGGATATCCTTGATCTGAAAAAACACCTTAAAAAACCGGTTACAATTGAGAAAGTAAAGGACAAAATTTTTTCGTTCAAAGACAAACCAAGCGCCCGGATTTTTCAGTTGGACCCCGTAAGAGTTTATTATGTTCACAATATTAACGGGAAATGGCTTTTTTGGGGAAGAATATTTATTCAAAGTGAAACTATTTATAAAAGCCTGGATGCAAAGGGAAAATGGAAAGAAGGAGATTGGTTAACGTCGGGAACCTATAAAATTATTGATATATATAGCCCTGAGTATCAAAAAAAGTTCACATTGCATGAGGCTCCGCCTGACAGAAATTATTTTATTTGAATTTTAACTCCAGGCTGTGTTCAAGTGATAAGTGCAACATCTGATTTTAATAAATATACCTCATTAGCAGATTTGTAGTTAAATTTTCTAATAGGTCTGTTATTAATTGACTTCTGTACTCTTTTTACATCTTTGAGTGTGACTTCATTAAAGTCTGTTTTCTTCGGGTAAAACCTTTCAATTACAACATTCCTGTTTTCAATACTGCCTTTATCCTGTGAGGTATATGGCCGTGTAAAAAATGTTTTTACGTCAAGTTCTTTTGCAATTTCATGATGCAAACCAAATGCCTGGTCATTGTCAAATGTAATCGTCTCTATATCTTTATTTGCCTCCATTCTTTTCATTAACAGCCTTTTTATGTGCTTCGGCTTTTTTGATTTTATCTTATCAATAGTGGTAATTAATGTAGACACGTCAAGAGTTACTAAAAGGCCCTACTGGTGATTTTTGCCAATAATTAAATCCACTTCCATATCACCCAGCCGATTACGTTTATCTCTCCAAGGCACAGGAATGAGGGGCAGGCCGGGAGCAAGGGTTTCCTGTGCCGGGAAGTTTGAAATATCCGCAGGGGCATCCCTGCGTTGCCTTTTTCCATACTTAGTAATTATGTACATAAACCATCGGGCGACAAATATATTGCAAATCCTACTGCCTTGGGTGACAAGATACGTAACAAATGATTGGAACACCAATTGCTTCAAAAGGACATTGCCTCGCTTTTTAGTGTTTCTGAGGATTGTATAATTCTAACCCACATTGGCGGAGAACCCAGTAAATATTGCGTTTCATTTTTTTGAGTTCCGGTTTGTGTACTTCAGATTTTCTTTTGGTAAAGGGTTTGGGTTTCATCAGCAGAATAGATTGGATGTTTTTTAGCTGTTCACATGGTTCGGAACATTTCCTTACACCAATTACGATTCCTGCCGTATTTGTTCCATGGGTGGTGATTATCTTTTGGGTGCTGCCTATTCTTACTATTTCATTCCATTGGTTAATGATACCATGAGCTTTTAGTTTACATCTTACAGTGTTTACAATCCAGTAAGCCAGTAACCCCAGGTGCAGGTGTGCCAGTGTACCTGCATCCGACTTGTGATAAACGGGCCTTAAATCCAAATCAGTTTTTAGTGTGCGAAAGGAATTCTATCTCACGTATGGTATTGTAAATATTCCATATCATTACTTTGTCTTCAAGCAAAAGAGTGGTCCTTAAAAAATATAATCCTAGCGATGCTTCTTTTTTGGCATATTGTTCTTCATTTTTTGACCAGCTTACGGCGGTTGCTGTTTGATTGTTCTGGCTTAGCGTTACATTGATGTCGTAATATCCATTGCACAGAGGGATAACGTTGCCTGGCCCTGCCGATGCGCTCATGTACTTTGGTTGCTTTCTTTGTTCCGCCTTTACGCTCCAGGGATTGTGCTATCTTTTGCAGTTCCAGTTCAAAGCGCTGTTCAAACTGGCTGCGCATACTGTTGGCTGTTTCATATTTGTCTTCGCTGGCTAGTTCCAGGTAGTAATCAGTGTTGTTATTGCTGCTGACTGCTTTGAGGCGCACCTTGCGGTTACGTTTTGTTTCCAGCAAAACAGTGAGCCTGCCGCTGACGTCCTGGTAATCTTTTAATTTGGTACGGCTTACACACAGGTAGTGGTATCCTTTTGCCCGGATCATCGCCAGGTTTTCTTCGGTAGCTATGCCGGCATCCATCACTAACACCGGATGTGGTGTATTGGTACAACGGTTTAGCTTGTCGATCATCAGCGACAGGTTGTTGCAATCGGCCATATTGCCCTCGTGTATGGAGGAGTATTTGATAAACCCATAAATGTTTACCACCAGTGCCAGCACCACCAGTTTGGCATCCTTGCGCTTTTCTTTACTTCTGCCATATTGTGCAAGGTTACTAACATTGTATTGTCCTTCAAAATAAGTGTTGGTTAAATCGTACAATTCTATCTTGTCACTGATGTCAAAGATTTCATTTGTTTTGTGTGAAAGATGTTGCTCCAGCATGTCTTTTACACCATACAGCCGCAATGCACTTTCATACAGTTTGTCTTTGGTGATCTTGTCACATCCGATAGCTGTCGGATCGTATCCTGTCAACTCGCTAATACCGGAGTTTTCTTTTATCCACGAGGCCGTTATTAATTCCGATGCCGGATAAACTGCACGGCTTACTATTTGTGTGGCGGCCAGTTTTATTTGTTCTTCAGTGAACCCTGCTTCTGCCAGCACTTTACTGATGCCCAGTTCTTCCAGGGTTTGATGGCAGATCCCTGCCCGTTCGGTCAGGCGGGCATTCTGACCCGATTTCACGGACATTGCTGTGCCGGATGGTGTCGGCGCATCAATCTTCCGGGAACTGGGGCTGTGCAGCGTTAAATCCAGCCGATTGTCTTTAATGATTCTTTTCCACAATGTTTCTGCCAACGCTATTACTGCGGTATCGGTTGGTTCGAACAAGGATTGCTTTTGTTCATACCGGTCGGTAAGTATCCTTGCAGTTTGGTTTAGCTGTTCAGGACTATAATCATCATCAATAAAACCAATGTTCAGGATGGTACGGTGACAAACCCTGCCTTCCGCATTGCGGTAACTCTCCACCAACCTGTAGTAAGCATCCGATTGCTGTTTGGCTTGGTTATATCGCAGACTGAATTTGAAATACATCACCTGCAAAATTGGGGTAACAGACAATGCAAACCAACACCCCTTGTGTACTACAAAACGAAGATTGCCCTTATATGTGAGTTGTACGATTTTGACCTGTACCCCCCTACGGAATATCGCCATAAAAAAATCTTAAAAAATTCAAAATTTAACATTTGAGGGCTGAAAAGCTGCAATGTGGGTTAATACTATATTTAACAATAGTTCGGTAATTTTTTTAAGCGGCCAATGCTCCTGTGTCCAGGCAATAATATTACAATTTTTGATCCATCGATTTAATTCTATCCAGCCCAACCTTCTCTGTCTAAACTCCGGTATTGAATGGCCTCTGCTAAATGTTCTGCTTTTATATCTGCACTGCCCGCAAGGTCTGCAATGGTACGGCTAACTTTTAGAATTCTATCGTAAGCCCTCGCCGAAAGGTTTAGTTTTTCCATGGCAATTTTTAATAAATTCTGGCTGGCCGTATTTATCACACAAAGCTCCTTCAGCATCTTGCTGCTCATTTGCGCATTGGCATACACGCCTTCGTTATCCTTATAACGTTCCTCCTGAATTTCACGTGCTTTAATCACTCTTGCCCGTATGCTTTCACTCTTTTCAAATTGTTTTACTGAGGATAGTTCGCTGAATGCAACGGGGGTTACTTCTACATGCAGGTCAATCCGGTCGAGCAAGGGCCCGGAAATTTTATTGAGGTATTTCTGAACAGCGCCGGGTGGGCAGGTGCACTGCTTGTCTGGATGATTGAAATAGCCACACGGACAGGGATTCATGCTGGCGATCAACATAAAACTGGCGGGAAATTCCAGCGCCACCTTTGCCCTGGAGATGGTTACTTTTCTTTCTTCCATCGGCTGCCGCATTACTTCCAGTACGGTGCGTTTAAATTCTGGCAATTCATCGAGGAATAAAACGCCGTTGTGTGCCAGGGAAATTTCTCCCGGCTGGGGATTGCCACCTCCACCCACAAGTGCTACATCACTAATAGTATGGTGTGGGCTGCGGTAGGGACGCTTCGAAATAAGGGTAGCGTTCTCCGGTAGCTTACCTGCCACACTATGAATTTTGGTTGTTTCCAACGCTTCCTGTAGTGAAAGCGGTGGAAGAATAGTAGGCAAACGCTTGGCCAGCATCGTTTTTCCTGCACCGGGCGGACCAATCAGGATGGCATTATGCCCACCCGCCGCCGCAATTTCCAGGGCCCGTTTTATATTCTCCTGTCCTTTTACATCACAAAAATCTATTTCAAAATCGCCCTGTGCAAATGCGAATTCTTCTCTTGTGTTTACAATAACAGGTTCAATTGTGGATTCATCTTTAAAAAAATCAATTACATCATTTAAATGGCCAACCCCATACACTTTCAAATTATTAACCATGGCAGCTTCCCTTGCATTTTGTTTGGGAACGATCAATCCTTTAAAACCTTCCTTCCTGGCTTGTATGGCAATCGGCAAAGCTCCTTTGATAGGCCTTACTTCACCATCCAAACTCAGTTCACCCATTATTACATAGTCGGTCAGTTTTTCCGGGTTAACCAGTTGTTCACTCGCCCCCAGCGTAGCCATGGCAATTGGAAGATCGAATGCAGTGCCACTTTTCCGAATATCGGCCGGCGCCAGGTTTACAATCAGCCTGGTACGGGGCATAAAAAAATGATTGTCTTTGATGGCGCTTTCAACCCGCAGCAAACTTTCCTTTACCGCACCATCTGGTAGTCCAACAATGATGGCATCTGATTTTCCCTGGTTATTAATATTTACTTCTACCGCAATGGTAATTGCTTCTACACCATATACAGCACTGCCATAAGTTTTTACCAGCATTGGGTTTATATTAAAATGAAGAATCTGTTCAGGCAGTCGGGGAACCCGGGTACCGGATCCGTTGTTTATCCTTAAAGATATTATTTTATCTCCTGCATATCAACCAGTTTTTTATAAAAACCATTTTCAGCAATCAACGCATCATGAGTGCCTCGTTCAATAGTCTCTCCTTTTTGCAGTACTATAATTTCATCTGCATTGCGAATGGTGCTGAGGCGATGGGCAATTACCAGTGAGGTTCTGTCCTGCATCAGGTTGATGATAGAATCTTGTACCAGTCTTTCGCTTTCGGTATCCAGGGAGGAAGTGGCTTCATCTAAAATCAGGATCGGTGGATTTTGTAAAACGGCCCTGGCAATGGTTACCCGCTGGCGTTCTCCGCCACTGAGTTTACTTCCCCGGTCGCCAATATTGGTTTGGTATCCTTCTTCTTTATGCATGATAAAATCATGTGCATTAGCAATAGCTGCGGCCTGCATTATTTCCTCAGGTGTAGCATTGATGTTGCCTAACGCAATGTTATTTCCAATGGTATCATTAAATAAAATCGGTTCCTGCGTTACGATGCTCATTTGCTTGCGCAATGACTGGATAGTAAAGTCTTTGATGTTAACTCCATCTATCAGGATGGCGCCTTCACTTACATCATGAAACCGGGGAATCAGATCTGCCAGCGTAGATTTGCCTGCCCCGGATGATCCTACCAGCGCAACTGTTTTTCCTTTTTCTATTACAAAACTGATATTTCTTAAAATGGGCTTGTCTTCATAAAAAAAACTTACATTTTTAAATTCGATGCGGTCATTAAAGCCTGTTAAATCCACGGCATCCGGATTTTCTTCAACCATCAGGGGAGCGTTTAAAACTTCCTCAATTCTTTCCACCGCACCCATTCCTTTTTGAATGTTGGATAGTGTAGTGGAGAAATTTTTAGCGGGATTAATGATCATGGCAAACAATAAAATAAAAGCCAGTAAATCGCCCCCGGTAAGCAGGTTACCCGGACTAAAAACGAACCTGCCACCAATATATAAAATGGTACACAGTACGGTAACGCCCAGTACTTCCGTTATTGGGCTGGCCAGGTCGCGGCGCAGGGTCATGTTATTTAGAATCTTAAACATCCGTTCGTTGCCCACACTAAATTTATCGAGCATTCTCTTTTCGGCGGTAAATGCTTTAATCACTTTAATACTGCCCAGTGTTTCTTCCACATGCGAAATGTTTTCTCCGTGTGCCTCGGAAAAGGCCGTTGATTGCTTTTTTAACCGTTTGCTCACTTTCCCGATCAGTAGCCCGGTAACGGGTAAAAAAATAAGCAGGAACAAGGAAAGCTGGGGGCTTAAAATGATCATGGATATCAAAAAAGATAAAATGATCAATGGGTCTTTTGCCAATCCTTCCAAAGCACTGAAGATAGAACCTTGGACTTCAAAAATATCACCAATCATCCGGCTCATTAAATCCCCCTTTTTTTGCTCGGTAAAAAAGCTCACTGGCAATTGTAAAATTTTACTGTATAGTCTCAGCCTGAAATCGGCCAATATCTGGCTTCGCACAGGTGTTGCCACATACAATGCCAGGTAAAGGAAAATATTTTTGATCATCACCGAAACAACCATTACCGTGCAAATGATTGCCAATGCATAGAGCGGGCCGTGATCGGTAATAATTAACTGGAAGAAATCATTAAACCTGCCCAGGGATTTTGTTGTGGCGCCAGGCATCGGGCTATCCGCCTTGAAAATAATATTCATGAAGGGGGCAAGCGCATTAATGGAAAATAACGAAAAAATGGTGGAGAGAATAGTGTAAAATAAGTAGAGCGCCAGCTTATTTTTGGGAATATGTATGTATTTAAAAATTCTGAAAAAATTCTTCATTTACGATCGTTGGCTTCTTTTTAAAATCGGCCGGACGCAAATTTACACTGATTAAAGAAGAAATAAACAGTAATGGTGTCGGCCATTTGCGTCACAACTTCTTTAACATGTCCACCACTCCTTCATTTTTTAGAATAAGATAACCGAGGCGGTCGTTGCTGATACCGTCTTTTAATTTATAATTGAATACCAATTGTTCGTCTTGTACCAGTGTTTCGAAATAACTGAAGCTGATATTAGGATATTTTTTTAGTCCGTCACCAATTTCATAGAGGTGGGTAGATAATATGAAAAGCGAGTTTTTTATTTTCAGCAACCCTTCAATTACGGTAGAAGAACACTTCATTGCATCGTCCACATTGGTGCCTTTAAACAACTCATCAATCAGTATCAGCCATTTGCGACCGTCGGATATTTTGTGTACCGTGGCTTTAATGCGTTGCACTTCGTTATAAAAATAACTTTCTCCTTTCAGCAGGTTGTCCATCACATTGATATTACTCAGCAGCCCGTCAAACACGCTCAGTTGCATGCTTTTTGCCGGCACACCCATTCCAATATGCGCCAGGAATACTGCTGTTCCCACCGCCTTGATAAAGGTACTTTTGCCGGCCATATTGGCTCCTGTTAAAAAAAGAAAGTTGCTGTTGGGATGAAGCGCCAGGTCATAGGCTACCGGTTTTTGTAAAAGAATATGGGTTAGCCCTTCTACGTGTAATAAAGGGTGGTCGCTTTCTACAAATTCGGGAAAATGAAGCCCATACGTATTTACAGCCATCGCCATACCGTACCAGGCATCCAGTTGAGAATAAATATCCAGCAGTTCCAGCATATTTCTTTTGTAGTGATACCGGAGAAAATTACCGAGCTGCAGTTGCTGTGCAATGGTGAGTTCAGATGCTTTATTGTTGCTTTCAATAATATTAAACTGTTCCTTATTAATGATTTGCCGGGCAGCCATCAATAATTTATGTAAGGGCGGCGGTGCACCGGGCTTTAAAAAATGCCTGATCAGTATTTGTATGCCTTTTATAAAATCGAAGCCATGGCCAATTGAATATTCGACCAGTGAAAAATCGGGGCGGTGAAATATTTTGTAACTATACGCAGTAAATGATGATGGATTGGAAGGTATGTCATCGATGGTTGCAAGATAAAATTTCTCAATCATCATTATCGATCCGTTGCTAATCTGCATCGGCCAGTGATCCAGGTTTTGGAGAATTACCTGCAGGGTTTGCTGTATTCCCCTGATTACTTCGATGTTTTGCAATGGGCGGGTAAAATTTTCATACATTCTCTCCCGTCCACCTACGGTACGGCAAAAGTTTAATTTACTGAATACAGAAAATTCTTCCTCTACATTTAATATCGAAAGGTCGGTTAATGTGGTTTTATCTATTTCCATGTGAAAGCGTATCCTTAATTTTTTAAAGGGCAAATCATTTTATTGTTGTGTGAATAAAAGCAAACTATTGACGAATAATCCGGGAAAGGGATTTCTATAGTGTAACAAAAATTAATGCTCAATGGTTAAAACAAATTTAAAAATAAAACAAGAACTGGCCGGTTTTAAATATGGGGTAAACTGATTGCATCAATCAACTTGGTTATTTGCGCAGGCTGGGATTTTGTTGCTTATCCAGCCAGGAACTGAAGCAGGGTGAAGAAATAAAATGTATAAGTTAACAATGAAATGGGGGATAGGATTCCGTGAATCCCGGATGCAGTACTTTGGCGATTTGAAGCCTATTGATATTCTATCTGCCCGGCTTTTACTACTACTTTGTTTAGCGGTATTACTTTTTGGATGGTAGCTTAACACCTTTTAATTGCTCATTCGCCAATGCAAGTTTCTTAGGAAAGAGCGTCTTATCCTGAAACTTGTTAAGCGATGTGTCAATAGCAACAATAGGTAACTTTCTGTTATTTAGTTCGTGAACTTTTTTCATAATCTGCAATTTAAGTAAATTTTCGCTGAGCTAAAAATCCTTCATATTCCTGGCCAATCTCAAATTCATAAAATCCCTTGCCAATACGTCCAAAAAGATAAAAATCCTGTAGTATTTCTTTGTAAAAGCGTGTTATTCCCATACGATAAAGTCTTGTTCTTGTTGGTGTATTACCAGTCGCATATACAAGGGCTTCGGGATTATTGCCCAGGAAAGTGTAAAGCGCCGCAACTACAGTTCCCAATACTTTGTCTGCATCACCATTATTTGTTACTGCAAGATCGTCAATTTCGTTATTTAAAGAGTGCTTGTCTCCAAAGGCAAGGTTATAAAGCCCTGGCGTATTAGTGGGTTGGAAATGAATGATTTTTCGAACTGCCCCTTGGGGGCCAATACTAATAAATTCATAAACTTTTAGCGTTTCATCCGACTTCAAATGGTATTTATCTATTCTCATGCTGTTTGAATATCATCATGACGATAATAAATTCAGTAATGCTTGAAACAGCAGAAAGTTACGCATCACAGCTAACAGCCTGCCTGGAAAAAGAAAAGGATGGTATCTTTGCGGTGCAACTAATCGGACTTCAGGTAATACCCAACAAGTCTAATTACAGAAATATGATGCTAATTAGCAGATATTGTTATAACAATAGTGACATCAGTTATCAACGTTTGTTGAAAAAGTTATTTTTTATTGTTCCTCATAAATGGGAAGTTGCAGGGAATTTGAAAACTACAAAAGTTACTCCAGGGATTTAGGTCATGAAATACACACAAAATACATTAGATAAAATAGAAAAAGTGGCAGAGGAAAGTGGATATGTGATCCGTTATGAAAGAGGCAATTTTCAAAGCGGCTACTGTATTCTGCAGGCAAAAAGAGTAGTGGTGCTGAATAAGTTTTTACAAACAGAAGGCAGAATCAATACGCTGGTAGACCTGATGCCACAATTGGAAATACATGTGGATTCACTCACCCACGAAAGTCAGAAAATGTATGATGAAGTGATGAGTATGGCGCAGGATAAATAATGAAGCTTGCTATACAACTTGTTATCCATTCACTTGCTTTGGCTGCCATCGTGCTACTCACGTCTTTCTGGGAATATTTTAGTTGACTCATTTTACCTTCATTTTTTGGGTTTGCTTATCGTCAATTCATTGTCGTTCACATAGCGCCTTATTTTACTCGCAAAGACGAAATAAAAGCACAAAATCAACTTTGCGCCTTTGCATCTTTTTTTCTTTGCGTCAATTTTTTCTTGAGTAAAACGACATTGATAGTCAATTCCCTAATTTTGCGCCGTGCAATGCCCCCCAATAACAATAACATTTCTCGGTACCGGAACGAGCAGTGGCGTACCCATGATTGGGTGCGAATGCCCCGTTTGTACTTCTGCAAATAAGAAAGACAACCGCTTACGAAGCAGTATATTGGTGGAAAGCGCCAGCACTTCATTTGTGATAGACACCACCCCGGATTTCAGATACCAAATGCTAAGAGAGGGAGTGAAGAAATTGGATGCCGTTTTATTCACACATCCCCACAAAGACCATATAGCGGGCCTTGATGATGTAAAAGCATTTACTTTTTTATCGGGTAATGCAATGGAAATTTATGCCAATATATTAACTGAGGAGGCGCTGCGAAGAGAATTTTATTATATATTTTCTGATAAGAAGTACCCCGGTATTCCTGATGTCAATTTAAACATCATCGATCTTACACCCTTTGTAATAGGCGATATACCGGTTACCCCCATTCTGGTATGGCACCTGAATATGCCGGTGTATGGATTTCGCTTTGGCGACTTTACCTATATTACCGATGCAAACAGAATTGATGAAGAAGAAAAGGATAAAATTAAAGGAAGTCATACGGTAGTCATAAATGCACTGCGGCATAAAAAGCATCTTTCTCATTATACCTTAGATGAAGCCCTGGAATTGATGCAGGAATTGGAAGTGCCACAGGCCTATTTTACACATATCAGTCACCAGTTAGGTAAGTATGAAAAAGTAATTGAAATGTTACCGCCGGGCAGAGACCTTGCCTACGATGGGCTAAAACTCTCGTTCTGATAGGGTTTTATTTATACAGCTATTGCAAATACAAAGGATAGTTATTATTTTGTCAGCTAATCCTTTCTATTATGTGGAAGCAACTATTATCCGACTACCTCAATTATACAAAGAGAGAACGAAATGGTATACTCGTATTGCTTTCATTGATCGTTTTCTTCCTTTTCCTACCGTATTTGTATCCATATTTTATTACTCAAAAAAAGTACAACTACCAGGAATTCGAAATGGCAATTGCATCGCTTGAAATAATGGAGGCGGATAGTGCCGGTGTATTTGAAAAGCGCAACATTAAAAATTTTTACCCGTTATCAGCCAAAGATTATTATAAGCCTTCGACAAAAGGCGAATTATTTTATTTTGACCCCAATACAGCAAGTACAACTGATTGGAAAAAATTGGGGATAAGAGATAAGACCATTGCGACCATTCAAAATTATTTGTCAAGGGGAGGTAAATTTTATAAAAAGGAAGACATTGGCAAAATATGGGGATTACATAAAGAGGAGGTAGAACGGTTATTGCCTTATGTACAAATTAAACCGGTGGGTAAAACCGTTTATTCCCTGGAAAAGGAGTACGAGAAGAAGGAATACAAAAAGCCAACCTATGCGCCGGCTATTGTTGATATCAATAGTGCTGATACCGCCGCATTTATTGCCTTGCCGGGAATTGGCAGCAAATTATCTCAGCGCATCATTAATTTTAGGGATAAACTCGGCGGCTTTTATAAAGTGGAACAAATTGGCGAAACCTTTAGCCTGCCTGATTCTACCTTTCAAAAAATAAAAATATCTCTTAAAATTGGGACTACTGATATCAGGCAAATTAATATCAATACTGCCTCAGTTGATGATATGAAATCCCATCCATATATTCGCTACGCCCTCGCCAATGCAATTGCACAATATCGCAGCCAGCATGGAAAATATAGTACAGTGGCTGATATCAAAAAGATTATGACTGTTACAGATGAAGTGTTTGAGAAACTGGCACCATATTTAGCGGTTAATTAAGTCCGGTTTTTACTTCCCCAAAAGCAGGGATAGATTAAACTAACAGTCGTTAGTATTTTAATTTGTTTTATTTTGCATCATCAATAGTAACAGCGTATGAATTTTCAACATAGTGAACTGACTCAACATGTGGCAGATACTGCCCGTGATTTTGCCCATCAATATATCAGGCCGCATATTATGGACTGGGATGAAACCCAGGAGTTTCCATTGCACATTTTTAAAGAAATGGGAAAGCTTGGGTTGATGGGAGTATTGGTTCCAACTGAGTATGGAGGATCCGGGTTTGGATATTTTGAATACAATATCATTATCCAGGAAATTGCCAAAGTATGCGGATCAATTGGCTTGTCTTTGGCAGCCCATAACTCCCTTTGCACCGGCCATATATTGAGTTTTGGCAACGAAGATCAAAAGAAAAAATATTTACCTAAATTAGCCACTGCAGAGTTTTTAGGGGCATGGGGGCTTACCGAACCAAATACCGGCAGTGACGCAGGAAACATGAAAACAACGGCTGTAAAAGATGGCGACGAATGGATTTTGAATGGCACAAAAAACTGGATTACCCATGGCAAGAGTGGTGATGTGGCGGTGGTAATTTGCCGTACCGGTGAGGCAAGGGCAAAAGATAATTGCACGTCGTTTATTGTGGAGCGTGGTACACCTGGGTTTAGTGCCGGAAAGAAGGAAAACAAATTGGGCATGAGGGCAAGCGAAACTGCTGAGATGATATTTGATAACTGCCGAATTCCGGATGCCAACAGGATGGAAGCCATCGGCGAAGGGTTTAAACAGTCGATGAAGGTATTGGATGGCGGAAGAATCTCTATTGCAGCATTGAGCCTCGGTATTGCGAAAGGAGCTTATGAAGCCTCGGTGCAATATGCAAAGGAGCGGCACCAGTTTGATCAACCCATCGCCAATTTCCAGGGGATAAGTTTTAAACTGGCAGATATGGCCACAGAAATTGCAGCCAGTGAGTTGCTGATTAACAACGCATGTAGCTTAAAGAACGAGGGGTTACCAGTAACAAAAGTGGCAGCGATGGCAAAGTATTATGCCAGTGAGGTAGCAGTAAAAGTGAGTACGGACGCCGTTCAGATTTTTGGTGGATATGGCTATACAAAAGACTTTCCTGTTGAGAAATTCTACCGGGATAGTAAGCTTTGCACCATTGGAGAAGGCACCAGTGAGATCCAAAAAATTGTAATTGCCAGGGAGGTGCTGCGGGGAGAATAGGGAGGCAGAAGTAAATACAGTAGAAAAAGTAAATAGAGTAAATAAGCTAAAAACAGCAAATGATTATAAAGTAAAATGGCAGGCCGGGAATGAGTAAATAAAGTAAAAAACGACATGGTTAAAAAAAATCATAAGGTATAGGCTCAGGCGATATATCGTGTAGTTCTCGCCACGACAAAGGGCTATTTCAATTCATTTGAAATAGCCCTTTGTCGTGGCATGGATAAGAAGTATATCCCATCGAACTTTATAAACTTTATTTACCTTTTTTACTTGCCACTCTTCCCTATGCCTTCTTCTCTCCACCAAATAAACCACCCAGTTTTTCCTTTACATCATCAAAAACATCTTCCGCTTTGTTTGCTGCATTTTTTGCAAAGTCTTCTACTTTTTGCCTGGTTTCGCCAGGTATTACGTCACTTATTTTATCAAGGATGCTAGGAGCCGGTACAATTGGTGCGGCAGGGTCGGGTACTGCGGTTGCAGCTCCCGCGGTGGTGGTAGCTTCTTCTGATGCAAATAAATTATCTACTGCTCCTGCCATCATCGGAAATTTTTCCTTTACAAAGTCTTTGATAGTCTCCAATGCCTTATTGGCCTGTTCGGTGCTGATGCCTGCTTTTTCAGTAAGGCGGGTTATTAATTCGTGCATGATTTAAATTTTTTATTTTTTGAACTACAAATATGGACTGTTTTTTTTAACTAAATCCATTAATATTTTCCATTAACCTAAATAAATTCATTGAAAACTTGCTGCCCCGAAAAACAGCATTGAGCCATCTTCTTTTCTTACCTATGTATTTTATTTTACCTTATTTACATTATACCTATTTCCCTTTTATCAACCTACTCCGTATCATACCGGTCTACCTTTTCAATACCTGGTAACTGTAGCAGCTTATTGCAGAGTTCATCCAGCTCTTCCTTGTCATGGACAAATATTTTAAAATTACCCATAAACAGTCCATCCTTTGCTTCCATTGTCATTGCCGAAATATTAAATTTCAATTCTCCGCTGATGAGGTTGGTTATTTTATGAATAACACCCACATCATCCAGCCCAACAATTTTTAAACCGGTCAAAAAGGATATCTCTTTGTTTTTGGCCCATTTGGTTTTTACCACCCGGTGCCCGTAGTTCGACATCAACCTGGCTGCATTGGGGCAATTGGTTCGATGTATCTTTAACCCCTCACCTGTGGTAATAAATCCAAATACGTCATCACCGGGAATTGGCTTGCAACAGTTGGCCAGCGTGTACATGATCCGGTCGCTGCTTTCTCCAAATATAATAAGTTCGGTATCTTTTTTATTATAATGCCGAACGCTTACATCTGCTTCATTTTTCTCTTCTGCTTCTACCTTTATGGGTTTAGGTGGAAACAAACGGTCGCCGGAAGCAGTAAACTCTTTTATCTCTTTGAGATCAATTTTTTTAATTGCAATCTCATACAACAAATCAAGCGATGAATTTACTTTGTAAAAAGTAGCCAGTTCTTCCAGGTTATGTTGCGTCATCATGCCTCCAATGGCGTCCAGCTTTTTTTGGAGGATATATTTACCATCTTCCGCCACTTTTCTTTTCTCTTCTTTAAGCGTGTCTTTTATTTTTTGCTTTGCCTTGCTTGTTACCACA
Organism: Chitinophagales bacterium; assembly: GCA_038213285.1. Taxonomy (GTDB): domain Bacteria; phylum Bacteroidota; class Bacteroidia; order Chitinophagales; family Chitinophagaceae; genus Ferruginibacter. The sequence continues at coordinate 81,614 of JBBQTL010000001.1, read as the reverse complement.
AGGTTAAGCCATTCATGGCTGGGCTTTTGTTTGGCACTGGTTATAATTTCTATCTGATCGCCACTGCGTAGTTTATGGCCAATGGGCACCAGTTTATGGTTCACTTTTGCGCCGATACATTTACTGCCTACAGCGGTATGAACGTTGAATGCAAAGTCGAGTGCGGTTGCGCCGATCGGTAGCATTTTTACATCACCCTTTGGAGTATACACATATATTTCTTCGGCCAGGAAGGAGGTTTTAAAATCCTGTAGAAAATCAATGGAGTTGCTGTCCTGGCTGCCCAGCGCCTCTCGTATCTGGTGAAACCATTTGTCAAAGCGGCTTTCATCGGTGGTGCCTTCTTTATATTTCCAGTGGGCAGCCAGCCCTTTCTCTGCTATTTCGTTCATGCGTTTGGTGCGTATTTGTACTTCCACCCATTTCCCTTGAGGCCCCATTACAGTGGTATGTAACGCTTCATATCCATTGCTTTTCGGGTTACTTAACCAGTCTCTCAGTCTTTCCGGCGAAGGATTGTATTCATCTGTAATGGTACTGTACACTTTCCAGCAATCGCCTTTTTCTTTTTCGTAGGGCGAATCTACAATAATACGGATAGCAAACAAGTCATACACTTCTTCAAAGCTCACTCCTTTTTTCTTCATTTTGTTCCAGATGGAGTGAATACTTTTTGGCCTTCCATAAATTTCAAATTTAAAATCAGCTTTATCCAGTTTGTCTTTCAGCGGCCTGATAAAATCATTGATATAGCGGGTGCGTTCCCTTTTGGTATCCCTTAATTTTTGAGCGATATAACGGTAGGTATCGGGCTCCAGGTACTTCATGGAAAGATCTTCCATTTCAGTTTTGATGGCATACAAGCCCATGCGATGAGCCAATGGTGCATACACGTATACGGTTTCACTGCTTATCTTTAATTGCTTCTCCCGCTTCATGCTGTCGAGAGTGCGCATATTGTGTAAACGATCGGACAGTTTTATTAAAATTACCCTTGGGTCATCCGTGAGCGTTAGTAGTATTTTCTTAAAATTTTCGGCCTGCTGACTGGTATTGGTATCTATTACCGAGCTGATCTTGGTAAGGCCATCCACAATCTTGGCTATCTCAGTCCCAAATTCCCGTTGCACATCCTCCAGCGAAATATCAGTATCCTCTACGGTATCATGCAGCAAGGCGCAAATGGTACTACGCACTCCCAGGCCGATTTCCTCCACACATATTTTTGCCACAGCCAGCGGATGGAGAATATAAGGTTCACCGCTTTTACGGCGCATGGTTTTATGTGCATCTACAGCCATTTCAAAAGCAGTACGTAACAATTCCTTATCACCGGGCTTTAACTTCGGCTTAAGTTCTCTTAACAAACCACGGTAGTGCCGGAGAATTTCTTTTTTTTCTTCAGCTTCGTTGAGATTGTATTTTTGTATCGGTACAGTTGCTTCCATGAATGAAACGAATTTACTTTAAAAAAAGCTTTTTTGATCGTTTGTTTTAGAATTAAAGGGAATCGGTCAGCCTTATTTGCAGAAAATGGCCTTCCGTTTTTCAAGCGGGCATAGAAATTTTATCAGAGGTTAGGAAATCATTAATTGTTAGGAAGGATTTGATCCGGTAATTAAATCAATGTAATAACAGTCATCGTTTGTTAACAAGTTTATATACATGGAAATTCTGGCAGGGTATGGCATTAGTTAGTTAACTCTTCCATAAAATCTCGACAATCCCCTCAGTAACCTGCAAATAAAGATTTTATACCTTACAAGAAATGGAGAGTAAGGCTTCAGGTCTGGCGAATTTGCAAAATACCAAAAGCTTAAATCTACGGGGCGGGGCGGCCGACCTTTCAAAAACTCAATAAAATAATTTCTTGACCACGGCTTATCCGTATTCTTTCCGATAGGGTGATCCATTAATTTTAACCCCTTACTAAAGCCCATGGCATCGGGGCCAATTGTAGAAAGACTACAGGAGGTAATCATATAAGCAATATTTAAAGAATCCTGGTTGGCTGTTAGCACCGGATAAGAACGATCATAATTTCTGGCTCTTTTTAAATTTCCAGCAATTTCTGCAAGTATTACAAAGCATTTCCCCCAATCTGTTATAAAATCAGCATTGGCTTTGTTCCATCCGATAAACCCGCTATTATAATACCTGTTGGTAGTATTTTTTATTTCCAGGCCCCGATCTGATGCCATTTTTTTCCATTCTAATCTTATGGGATGATTATCGGCCATATAACCATTTACATCTTCGCATAAAGCCACACCTTTTTTAATCCATTCTCCAAAAAAACTCATTCGGTTAAGGATTATTAAATCAGAATCAAAAAAGCAATATTCATCTGCTGTTGGCTCTAAATTAGCACTCAGGTGATGTAACCAATTTGGCTTTTCATGCACCATGTTAAAATCCCCGGTTATCTCAACAAATTCAACCTCAAATTCTTTGGAGGTTTTAAAAGACTTGCCATTTTTTGATTCATTCAGGCGAGGTAGCCACGAGGGTAGCTGTCCCCTATACCCAACAACAAACTTGTCAAAATAGGTTCCATTTTTTATCATTGAATTAATCAATGCAGCCAAACCATAGAAATACTTTCTTTCAGCTAATGAGGTAGCAATCTTCATAATTTGGTTTTAGGTTTAGTCCGGTAATTTTCTTGCGGTAATAACGCTTCCTTATTGCGAGTCAACATATTTAGTTTGTAAAAGCCTTGTAATGTATAAATAATATATCAATTAAAAAGGTATTCATAAACAATAATACCGGTGATGTGGAAATAGTGTTTACAACTTCAAAGTGGATGATCCATTAGAAGTACAAGAAACAAAAAAAACAATTTACCGTCTTTCAGCAATTGTTAGGGGATAATTAAAATGAATTTCTGTTTTAAACTTTTGCAGAAATCCCTTACTTTTGCACCCCTTAACCGGATGTTGTTAATCCCGGTAACAATCGGGAAGCAGACACACCAGTTAAAAAATTACCGGATGTGGCGAAATTGGCAGACGCACCAGACTTAGGATCTGGCGGAGTAATCCATGTAGGTTCGACCCCTATCATCCGGACAAAAAACACCCTCTCTTCTCTGAGGGGGTGTTTTGTTAAAAGGTTATTTAAACATTTAAAAATTGCCTGGCAGGATCGACCTCCCGGTACAAAAGTAATTTTATGGCAACAGTAGCAAGAGAGAATATTGGTCTTCTGAATGACAAGATCATCATTAAAGTTAGCAAAGAAGACTATTTCCCTACGTTTGAAAAAAAATTAAAAGAGTACAGTAAAACTGTTAACATACCCGGTTTCAGAAAGGGGATGGTGCCAACAGGTATGATCAAAAAAATGTACGGCCCTTCTATATATACAGACGAAGTTTTGAAAACCGTAGAGAAACAATTGTACACTTACCTGGATACGGAGAAGCCGGAAATTTTTGCACAACCGCTGGCTTTGGACGCTGATATCCGTAAGCTGGACCTGAATAATCCTGCTGAATATGAATTTGGTTTTGAAATTGGCCTGAAGCCAACATTTGAAATTGCGCCATTGGATAAAGCAAATTTTACTCTGCATAAGGTGAGAGTGACAGAAGAAATGGTTGATGAAGAAGTGAACCGGATGCAGATTAAGGGTGGCAAAATGTCTGAACCGGAAACTATCAGCAATCCAGAAGATGTTTTAAATATCCTGTTCACTGAATGCGATCAGGATGCTGGTCCCGTTGAAGAAGGTGTTCAAAAAGAAAATTCAGTTATCCTCAAATATTTTACACCTGCTCTGCAGGACGAGTTAAAAGGTAAAAAGGTAGATGATACCATTACCATTCAATTAGCTAATAGTTTTGAAGGTGATAAGATGGAGATGATGTTGCAGGATCTTGGTTTTGAAAAAGAGGACAAGGCCGCTGCGGATAAATATTTTCAGTTGAAAATTGTAAAAATTGGGTTAGTCGAAAAAAGAGAACTGAATGAAGAGTTCTTTAACGAGGTGTTTCCTGGGGCAGCCGTGGCAACAGAAGATGAATTCCGGAATAAATTGAGAGAGGAAATTCAACAATATTGGGATGGCCAAAGCCGCAATCAATTTCACGACCAGTTATATCATTACCTGCTGGATGAAACAACCATTGAATTTCCGGCAGAGTTTTTAAAGCGTTGGCTGCAAACCGGCAACGAAGAACGCAAAACCGCCGAACAGGCGGAGGAAGAATTTCCGGTTTTCAGTGGCCAGTTAAAATGGACCCTGATTAGCGATAAACTGGTAAAGGAAAATTACCTGGAAGTAACCAAGGATGAACTGAAAGAAACTATGCGAACAGAAGTAATGCGTTATTTTGGCAACATGAGTTTGGGTCAGGATATTAGTTGGTTGGATAGTTATGTTGACAGGATGATAAAAGATGAAAAACAGGTTGAAGCTACCTATCGCCGACTTATTACAGATAAATTATTCTCCTTCGCAGAAAGCAAGGCCAATCCAACTGAAAAAGAAGTTACTGCCGAAGAGTTAACCGGGATGCAGCATCATCATTAATAGCAGGAGTTACTTTTAGGATTTAAAAATTAACAGAAGCGCCGAAACAGAATAGTTTCGGCGTTTTTTATATATAATGACATATCCTAAAAAAGTGAAATTCTTATAGCCTGCCTTTCAAGTATCTGTAATAAACTGTATTAAGTAGCAGTGTCCCCAAAATCCTACATCAAAAAATCAGGTATCCGACATTTGTTCCGCCTTTTTGTCGCCCTTTTTTTTATAGCATAATATTTGGGTTCATCAATCAACTATATTTGTTATCCTAAATATTATACCAGATGAATTTTGGAAAAGAGTTTGAAAAATACGCTGTAAAACACCGGGGCATCAGCAGCAACACATTGGATGGTTATATTAAGCACAATGTTACCAGTCTTACCCCAAACATTATTGAGGAAAGGCCCATGAACGTTGCCGTTATGGATGTTTACAGCCGTTTGATGATGGATCGGATTATTTTTATGGGCTATCCCGTAACCGATGAAGTAGCCAATATCATTACTGCCCAATTTTTGTTTTTAGAAAGTACCGACCGTACTAAAGATATCCAGATGTATATCAATTCCCCCGGTGGAAGTGTGTATGCAGGCTTGGGTATGTATGATACCATGCAGTTTGTAACACCCGATATTGCTACCATTTGTACCGGTATAGCCGCAAGTATGGCAGCAGTCTTAATGTGTGCAGGTTCCCCAGGTAAACGTACGGCCTTAAGGCATAGCCGTATCATGCTTCACCAACCAAGTGCGGGTGCCGGCGGACAGGCAAGTGATATTGAAATAACCGTTAACGAAGTAAAGAAGATCAAAAAAGAATTGTACGACGTGATTGTTCACCATACCGGTCAGCCTTTTGAAAAAGTAGCACAGGATTGCAACCGCGATTACTGGATGACATCTGCCGAAGCCAAAGAATATGGTATCGTTGATGAAGTGTTAACCATCAATCCCCGCAAAGCGAAGAAAGATTAAAAGTAGTTATTGACAGGTGTTTGTATCAAACATCGTCGTGTTATCAAAATGCTGATTTGTCGTGACTCACTAACCATTAGTTCTTTAATCATCTCATTAAATTTGCTACAGTTTTTTAATATTTAAAACGGTAGTTTCATTAATAACCCTGTTAAGCTGTAAAGTACAATTCTTTAAGATAACAGATTCCCAAACCCCCAAAGGTTTGGAAGCAAAAAATTATAATAGCAATGTATTACTACAACAACAACCAAATACGCTTCGAAGACGAAGAAACACCAAAGGAGCTACCAGAAAACCCGATGGAAAAAATGTTGAGTGGATGGCAGTTTGATAAAAAGTTTATTGAGCAACGTAAAATATTTTTATGGGGCGTGGTAGATGATAAAAGTTCAAAAGACATTACAGCACGATTGCTATACCTGGAAGCTATTGATCCGGGTAAAGAGATTACCTTTTACATCAACAGCCCGGGCGGTATGGTTACCAGCGGTATGGTAGTTTACGATACCATGCAGATGATAACTTCACCCGTAAGTACCGTGTGTATGGGCATGGCTGCCAGTATGGGAAGTATTTTATTGAGTGGAGGAACCAAGGGAAGGCGTTTTATTTTCCCTCACGGAGAAGTAATGATTCACCAGCCAAGTGGCGGCGGACAGGGTACCAGTGCAGATCTTGAAATTATGGCTGATCAAATCCGCAAAACAAAAGAAATGGGGGCAAAGATACTCGCCGACAATTGCGGACAACCCTTTGAAAAGGTGATGAAAGATTTTGACCGTGACTATTGGATGGATGGCAAAGAATCAGTCGCCTACGGAATAGTAGACGGGGTGATGAATAAATTATAATATTTTTTTATTGAACTTTATCATTAGCCCCATCTTGTTGGGGCTTTTTTTATTAGTGGGGTTCAAGTAACTGAATAACTTTGCAACATGCAGTTTCATGAAATCATAAACGCAAAATATAGTAACGAGTCAGACAGGTTGATGATGCAAAAAGATGTCTTCCCTGTGAATGCTGCTTTCGCATCCTACCTGCAGCGGTATGGGAGAGACCTTGAAATTCCGGCATTATACAGTGATTTAATAAATTACAGCCATGCCAATCCTTTAAAAGATAAAAGAGGCAAATGGACACATTGGGAAAATGCAGTGTATGAACCAGGACAATGGGAATTTCTAAAAGGGGTACTCATTAAAACCTACGCTATTTTAAAACACCTGGTAATTCCACCGGATGTCAATCAATATGATCTGGAGCGCATTGATTTTTGTGAATACGGAAACAGCATCCCATTTAGAATAAAAATCACTGAAAAAAATAAGCCGGGGCAATTTGACTTTTTTTATATTAAACAGGCTGATGCCAATCGTATTTATGGACTTGAACTGGAACATTTGCTCACCAATAATCCGATCAATTTTTTACATCATCGAAACACACTGGTAGAAGAAAATATTGAAGGAATACCCGGAGATGTTTTTTTACAGCAAAACCCCCAGATGACAGTAACTACCAAAGCAGCTATTGCCAAAGCCTTTGTGCAATTCAATGAAAGTTGCTTTGCACGCCTGCTGGGCGATATGCGAAGCTATAATTTTGTAGTAAATCCTTCAGCTTATAATGGGGATACATTATTTCATATAAGGGCAATCGATTTTGACCAGCAATGTTATGAGGGAAGAAAGAATTTATATTTCCCCCAGTTTTATAAGGAAAATATTGAGTATGTAGAACTGGTGCTTCAAACGCTAACCAATGAGGAAATAGAGCAAAACCAGCAAATTGAATTTTCAGCTATGGCAGCAAGAATTATAACCTATCGTCGCCAACTGATGGAATTGTTAAATAGTATGGTAAAGGATGATATTTCGGAAAATTATAAAATTCAACTTTTGAGGGGTGAGCTGAACGTTCACTTTAATACGAGCCGCTTTTCACGTTGCAAAACAATGGGCGCAATTGTAAAACAACAGTTAAAACAGGTATTGCAAAAGCATGTTCAAAGAGCAAATGTAAAGTAGGTACTGAAGCAGTTGACAGCTTTTTTAACTAGCATGCTGCAACGTTTTTACGTATAATATTGTCTGCAAAGTAGCGTTTTGTAAACGGTTGCTTATCTTTACAATCCGATTTTAAAAAATGCTGGGCGAATAAAAGGATTATAATGGCAAAACAACAAACACTACATTGTTCATTTTGCGGCAGAAGCCGTGATGAGGTGAAGATTCTAATAGCAGGACAGGAAGGGCATATCTGCGAAAATTGTGTAGAACACGCACAGGAAATAATCGGGCAGGAACTGATGATTTACCCCGATGCAAAGCAAACCAACGGAACTTCGCACAAACTCACTGTAAAAAAGCCGGTAGAAATTAAGAAATTTTTAGATGAATATGTAATTGGCCAGGATGACGCCAAAAAGATATTAGCCGTAGCCGTATATAACCATTACAAGCGCCTTAATCAGAAAGTAGAAAATGATGTAGAGATAGAAAAAAGTAATATCATCATGGTAGGTGAAACCGGAACGGGTAAAACATTGTTGGCTAAATCAATTGCCCGCATGCTGAACGTGCCGTTTGCCATTGTGGATGCTACGGTTTTTACAGAAGCAGGTTACGTTGGCGAAGATGTGGAAAGTATGCTTAGCCGACTATTACAAGCATGTAATTATGATGTAGCCGCTGCGGAAAAAGGGATTGTGTTTATTGATGAAATAGATAAAGTTGCACGAAAAAGTGATAACCCCTCCATCACAAGGGATGTAAGTGGCGAAGGGGTACAACAGGGCTTATTGAAGTTACTGGAAGGCACCGAAGTGTTGGTGCCACCTCAGGGCGGCCGTAAGCATCCCGAACAAAAACTGGTAAAAGTAAATACCTCTAATATTCTTTTTATATGTGGTGGTGCCTTTGACGGGGTAGACCGTATCATCGCCCGCCGTGTAAATACACATGCCATTGGATTTAGTGTAAACAAAGAACTACAGGAGTTTCAGCAAAAAAATCTATTACAATTTGTAAACGCGGTTGATTTAAAACAATTTGGATTGATACCCGAGCTACTGGGCCGGTTGCCGGTAATCACTTTCTTAAATCCACTGGATGCACTTACGCTGCGTAATATATTAACTGAGCCCAAAAATGCATTGATAAAGCAATTTACCCGGCTGTTTGAAATAGAAGGTATTGAGTTGAAATTTGATGAGGCAGTTTATGACTTTATGGTTCAAAAAGCACTGGAATATAAACTGGGCGCACGTGGCCTGCGAAGCATCTGCGAGAGTATTTTAACCGATGCGATGTATGAGTTACCATCTCAAAAAGTAAAAATATTTGAGGTTACACTTGAATATGCACAACGTAAATTCAATACAAGCAAAATGAGCATGTTGAAAGTTGCGTAATAAAAACATATTTTTAAAAAGCCGTACCATTCCATGGTGCGGCTTTTTATTTTTATATTATATAGTATACACTTTTTTACAAAGGTGAAAGCTTTATAAAAATGTGATGCAGCAAAAAGGAAAGCAAATATCAATTTCATACGTTTGCGAGATCAAAATATGATACAATAAGTAGTATTCGGTAAAAAATTGTTACTAATAATGATGGTTTGGCGCACAGAAAGGGAAATCTTTTTTACGATGAAATGTATCCTGATAAAAAAAGTATTTGTTAGCCATCAATGTTAGCTAACTTAATGATTCATGTCATAACCGGTTTATCATATTTCACCGATTTTTGCGAAATTGAGCGCATAAAAATTAAAAATCCCATCGAATGTCAAAGGCCATTTATATTGCTTCAACCGAACCCAACAGCGGTAAGTCTGTAATTACCCTGGGTCTGATGAATATTTTAGTCGGAAAAATTAAGAATATTGCCTATTTCAAACCCATTGTAAACGAGCGTGCGGAAACGAATAAAGACGTTCATATTGAAACTATTCTTACCCAATTTGGATTAAAGGCTAATTATACTGACACTTTTGCATTCACCTATGATGAACTATTACACCATCGTAGTGAAGGCAATAATTCCTTTATCATTGACGGCATTATTTCACAATTTAAGAAGCTCGAAGAAAGCCACGACTTTGTGGTGGTGGAGGGCACAGGATTTAACGGTGATGGAGCATCTTTTGAATTTGATTCCAACGTTGACATCGCAAAAAACCTGGGTATCCCCCTTATATTGATTACGAAGGGCGATAGTGGAACCCCCGAAGAAATTGGTAATAGCATTTTGTCTTCTTACCAGGTTTTACACGATAAGGAAGTGAAGGTATTGGCAATGATCGCCAATAAGATTAAACCTGCCGATGTGAATGTGCTGAAAGAAATTTTAAATAACCGATTACCCCGGGATGTTATTAACGCAGTCATTCCTTTTAACAAGGACTTAGGTAATCCGACAATGAAAGAAATAGTGGAGGCCGTAAACGGGCAGTTATTATTTGGAGGCGACCTCTTATCAAACCAGGTAGATCATTTTATAGTAGGTGCTATGCAATTGCGTAATTGCCTTACCCGGCTAAAAGAAAATACATTGCTGGTAACCCCTGGCGACAGGGCTGATATTATAGTAGCAACTCTACAGGCAAATATTTCAAAAAATTATCCAAAAGTAGCAGGAATGATTCTTTCCGGTGGTTTGGAACCTGAAGAGCCAATCATTCGTTTGGTAGAAGGGCTGGAAACAGTAATACCCATAGTACAAGTTACATCGGGAACATTTGAAACCGTAAATAAAGTTGGTTCCGTTCAGTCGAGGATTTATGCCGGCAACAAACCTAAAATTGAACTGGCCATCAGCACCTTTGAAAAATATATTGATGGGGAAGCCATTGTAAACAGAATTGTTAAGGCACAGCCTGAGGGAATAACCCCCCGCATGTTTCAATACCAGTTGGTAAAACGTGCGAAACTGCATAAGAAGCATATCGTTTTACCTGAGGGGAAGGATGACCGCATACTGATAGCTGCTTCAAAATTGATTAAACAGGACGTAGTCGATTTAACCATTCTTGGAAAAGAAGATGAAATAGCCGCATCCCTGTTGCGATTGAATATTAGCCTGGATATGGCCCATGTAAAAATAATTGACCCTAAAACCTCACCTCTTTTTGATAGTTATGTAAGCAGCTTATACGAACTGAGGAAAACCAAAAATGTGAACATGGAAATGGCCGGCGATATGATGACAGACGGATCTTATTATGGTACCATGATGGTTTTTAAAGGGGATGCAGACGGCATGGTGAGTGGAGCAGTAAATACTACTCAGCATACCATCAGGCCTGCATTACAGTTTGTAAAAACAAAGCCCGGTGTATCTACGGTTTCCTCCATATTTTTCATGTGCCTGCCCGACCGGGTTACAGTTTTTGGGGATTGTGCGGTAAACCCCAATCCAACTTCTGAGCAGTTGGCTGAAATTGCTATTTCATCTGCAGAAAGCAGCATCATGTTTGGTATTGAGCCAAAAATTGCGATGCTCTCCTATTCTTCAGGCGCTTCTGGCCAGGGTGAAGATGTTGAAAAAGTACGCCGTGCTACGGAGATCATCAAGCTGCATCGCCCCGACTTGAAAGTGGAAGGCCCTATTCAATACGATGCCGCAGTAGACCCGGTAATTGGCAAACAAAAAATGCCCGACTCGGCAGTAGCAGGCCAGGCAAGCGTGTTGATTTTCCCCGATTTAAATACGGGAAATAATACTTACAAAGCGGTGCAAAGGGAAACAGGCGCATTGGCAATTGGTCCTATGTTGCAAGGATTAAATAAGCCGGTGAATGATTTAAGCCGTGGCTGTACCGTGGATGATATTTTTAATACCGTAGTGATCACAGCCATTCAGGCGCAGCAATAATTTTATAACCGGGTGAGTCACCCTTTGGGGGTGACTCACCCGGTTATAAAAAATAAAGTTTTAAATTGTACATATCGAATGGGCAGTTGATATTGATCATTCACTCTTAAAGCAACGTCACGATGAATATTTTTGTTATTAATTCCGGCAGTAGTTCAATAAAATATCAATTGATTAGAATGCCGGAGGAGATTATTATTTGTACCGGGATTGTAGAAAGAATCGGATCGGCACATTCAACCATTATACATAAAACATACAACGGTGACAATGAAAAAGTAATAACAGAAACACCTAAAATTTTTGACCATGCAGATGGCTTAAAGGAAGTAACCAGGTTGCTAACCGATCGGGAGTTTGGTGTAATCAATGATCCTTCTGATATAGCTGCTGTAGGGCACAGGGTTGTTCACGGAGGTGAAACATTTGCAGCTACTACTTTTATAACTTCGGAAGTAAAGGAAGAGATTAAAAGAATTTTCCCCCTTGCGCCTTTACACAATCCGGCTCATTATGTAGGGATTGAAGTAGCCGAAAAAATATTTTCAAAAGCAAAGCAGGTAGCTGTATTTGATACCGCTTTTCATCATACCATACCCGAGAAAGCATACCGCTATGCCATACCGGTTGAATTCTATCATACCCATGGCATTAGGGTATACGGTTTTCATGGCACCAGTCATAAATATGTTTCGGAGCAGGCAATACGATACCTCGGTAAGTCAACATCAAAAATCATTACCATTCATTTGGGTAATGGTTGTAGTATGGCGGCTATTGAGAATGGAATCTGTGTAGATACCAGTATGGGACTTGGCCCTTTGGATGGATTGATCATGGGTACCCGCAGTGGCAATATCGATCCATCGGTGGTTTTTCACCTGGTCAGCCAGTTGGGTTACGATATTGAACAGGTAAGTACACTTCTGAATAAAAAGAGCGGTATGCTGGGCCTTACAGGTTTCAGTGATATGCGTAATATCAAAAAGGAAATTGAAAAAGGAAATGTGGAAGCGAAATTAGCGTATGAAATGTATGCCTATCGTATTCGAAAATATATTGGTTCATATACTGCTGTTCTCAATGGCCTGGATGCCATTGTATTTACAGGTGGCGTAGGAGAAAATGATTCACTCACAAGAAAATTAGTAACTGCAAATCTCGAATGGTTAGGTATTATACCCGATGAAGAAAAAAATGAACTGCGGATAAATGGCATACATGAAATAAATACTTCTGAATCCAAAGTTAAAATATTGATAGTGCCAACCAATGAAGAATTGGAAATTGCAAGCCAGTGTTTCGTTTTGTTAAACTCTTGATGAGTGCAAAGGAGCGGGAGTCTTAATACAAAAATTATCTTACAATCATCACCATCCCCGTTTTTAAAGGCCTTCCGTTTTTAAGGTCTATCATGTATGGATATGCACCGGTTGGGAGTGCTTTCCCCTTGAAACTGCCGTCCCATTGTTTACTGTTCCCGGTTGTTTCAAATATGATTATTCCATACCGGTTATACACCATCACTTTTGCATTAGGAACAGCAACCAGCGCTTCAATTTTCCAGGTATCATTCAACCGGTCGTTATTTGGTGAAAATGCGGCAGGTACATAAATATCATTATACACTTTTACAAATACATCATCAGTTGCCATTCCGCAGCCGGCATTGGAAGTTACCGTTAAAGTATAGAGGATATCGTTCAATGGGGCAGCGGTTGGTTGTGCCAGCAATGGATTATCTAAATAATTAGCCGGAGTCCAATTAATACTAATGTTTGATCCGCCTGCCTTTCCCTCCAACACAACCTGTTGACCTTTCAAAAGTATTTTATCCGGGCCTGCAAAAGCAGTAGGTTTTTTCAAAACATTCACTGATACGGTGGCAGTGTCCATGCAATTGATTGTGTTGGCAACGATTACCGAATAAATAGTGGTATCGACAGGGCGGGCAATGGGGTTGGCGATGTTTGTAGCAGACAATGTGGTGGCAGGCGACCACAAAAAAGTACTGCCACCACCAGCCTGAAGCATAACACTATCTCCTTCACAAATTTTTTGTGAACTGCTGATGGTAACAAGTGGTTTTGGATTTACTATAAGCGTTACGGTTGCAGTATTTTTACATCCATACTGATCAGTTACATTTACATTGTATACTCCAGCAGAATTGTTTTTCGCCGGGAAAGAGGGCGAAGCAAGTGTGGAACTAAAACCAGCAGGTCCAGTCCAGGCATAAATACTTCCGCCAGTAGCCGTTAAATTAACGGCACTTTTTTCGCAAACAGGGCTGTTGCCCATTACTACAACAACCGGAATATCGCGGATTGTAATGGTTATAGGGTTAGAGGCCACCCTGCAATTGCTTATGCTGATATTTGTTCCTTCTGCTACCGACAACCTGTATTTGTAAACACCGGTTGCTGTTTGATTGAATAAATAGGCCACCGAGGTTTGGCCGGTAATATCAATCCACGTGTTTCCATTATCCAGGCTTTCCTGCCATTGTAACGAAGGGGAAATATAACCATTACCGATACTTGCATTTAACGGAAGGGTAGATACAATTCCGGTACAAATATCATAGTTTGGCGAAGGGTTATTGCCGGCAGAGATAGTAACGGTTGGACCACAAGGTCTGAAAGTAATGTCATCCAGCGCTATGTCATTGCCACAGCCTCCGGGTGCTGTATTGGTTAATCGTATTACAACATCGTTGGAATTAATTGGGGTAGTAAAAAAAAGTCCATATTGCTTCCATGTGGGCGAACCGGAGGTTGAAATATCTCCGGTAGAGTAGGTGCCTAAAACGGTTCCTGTGTTGGTTTCTACATTAAAAATCAATTTGGGTGAAATGGGATTAGGGCCGCAGGAAGTTGACAATAATACGTTTGAAACCCAGGCAGCGAATTCGTAGGTGGTATTGGCGCATAAATTTCTAACCGTATCTACATAAAAATCACCCGGGTTAAACGACGCATTTACCAGCATCATATAACCGTTTACGTCATTGGGTGTATGATCTTCTGTGACTGTGTGCCAGGAGTTATTAAAACAACCTGCCGTATTGTTAACCACGGTATAAAAGCCATCGTTCGGGCAAGTAGAAGAAGTGAAATTGTAGGTGGTAGTTGCGGCTTTCAATTGATTGCCGGGGTTGGTTCCATTTCCAAAATTAACGTTTACTACAGGGTCGCCTAATGATCCGTTGCAGACCTGGGCGTTAACAACATAACTGGAAAGTGAATAAATAAATACAATCGCTGCTTTGCAAAAAAATATGATCTTCATCTAAATTCGAAGTTAGTTAAATTTAACTCCTGTTTTATTGCAATACAAATAAATAAAGCAAATGATGCTGATTATTCAATTTTTTGCGACTTGTCCGATTATTGATAAGAAACGGACGAAGTGGAAATAGTAAGATGAACATTTTTATTGATAATAATAGTTCCTTTTTATAACCCGTTATCTTATTCTTTCTCCCCATTTTTCAAACAATTAAATATCATTTTAGGTGGTTGTTTTATTTCAATTTATTTTTACCGTCGGTTTGGATCGCATTTTATTAAATACATGTGATAATGCATTTATTGATTTCAGGCGTGATTATGGTGATGATACATTTTAACCAGCAAATTCATTATTTGAATAATTATTTCTTTCTGTGAAACAGAGCTTTATCAATACGGGTTTGCCAGTCAATGTAAAAAAAATTCTAATAAAAAATACAAACAATAAACAAAAAATGGTAGACGTAATTTTAGGACTTCAATGGGGTGATGAAGGAAAGGGTAAAATTGTAGATTATTTTGCCCCTAACTATGATGTGATCGCCCGGTTTCAGGGTGGTCCCAATGCGGGACATACGCTTTATGTAAAAGGAGAAAAAGTAGTACTACACCAGATACCCAGTGGCATTTTTCATGAAGATAAAATCAACCTGATTGGTAACGGGGTAGTATTGGACCCCATCACATTGAAAAGGGAATGTGAAACCGTTGCTTCGATGGGTATCGATTATAAAAAGAATTTGTATATCAGCGAACGGGCGCACCTGATATTGCCAACTCACCGGGCATTGGATAAAGCTAGTGAAATTGCAAAAGGCAATGAAAAAATAGGGTCAACATTAAAAGGTATCGGCCCTGCTTATATGGATAAGACAGGTCGCAACGGACTAAGGGTTGGCGATTTATTGGATAAGGGATTTATTTCCCAGTATATTAAGATAAGGCTTAAACACCAGCGCTTGCTTGACAACTATAATTTTCAGGAAGATATCAGCTCCTGGGAGGATGATTTTTTTGAATCAATTGAATTGTTGAAGCAATTTAACATTGTAAACGGCGAGTATTTCATCAACGATAAAATACAGCAAGGCAAAAAGGTATTGGCCGAAGGAGCACAGGGGAGTATGCTCGATGTTGATTTTGGAACATTCCCTTATGTAACAAGTAGTAATACTATATCTGCCGGTGTTTGTACCGGCCTTGGCATTGCTCCTCAAAAAATAAAAGATGTGTACGGAGTATCCAAAGCTTATTGTACGAGAGTGGGTAGTGGCCCGTTCCCAACAGAACTGAATGACGAAACAGGAGATTTGCTACGTAAAATAGGTAGTGAATTTGGAGCTACCACTGGCAGACCACGCCGTTGCGGATGGATTGACCTGGTGGCATTGCAATTTGCCTGTATGATCAACGGGGTTACCCAGATTATTATGACCAAAACCGATATATTGGATTCTTTACCGGAATTGAAAGTTTGTACCGGTTACAATGTAGATGGAGCTGAAAAAAATTATATTCCTTTTCAAATAAACCGCCTGAATATCGATCCGGTTTACAAGAGCTTTGAAGGTTGGAAAACGGATATTACGGCAATTGATAATTACAGTAAATTACCGGTGAATATGAAAAATTACATTGACTACATTAATAAATTTCTCAATGTACCGGTGAAATTTATCAGTAATGGCCCCGGCAGAGACCAAATAGTGCTGGCATAAGAATAAAATATTATAAAAAACATGGCTTTTTTTTTGGCTATTTAAAAATCTATCAGAAATTTTACAGCATTAATAAGTTGATATATGGCTACTAAATCAGATAAAGGAAAAAAAATAACTCCAAATGCGGATGACGTTTCAAAAAAAACATCACCAAAGTCATCACCAAAATCTAAAAAGGATGAAGATGATGAAGATGATGATGATGAAACGGAGGAAGATACTGCACCAGTAAAAAAGGGAAAAGCGGCTTCTAAAAAAAAGAAAGATGATGACGATGAAGATGATGATGACGATGATGTGGATGAAGCAGAAGATGAATGGGAAAAGGGTGATGAAGATGATAGTTGGGATCCTGACTTTGATGAATTTGATGTACCAAAATCTGCTGCTAAAAAATCAGTTGGAAAAAAACCTGCAAAGGATGAAGACGATGATTTTAAAATAGATGATGATTTTAAGGATCTTGGTTTTGATGATCTTGATGGACGAGGTACTGGTTTTGATGATGATGATGATTTTTAAACTGGTAAGAAGCCAGTGTTATATTACTGGCAGCGAACAAAAATTAATTGAAAAAAGCGACATTTTTTCCGGTCAATAATTTTGTTGATTTCAAAAAGAAAATGTTGAACTGGGTACAACCGTTCAACATTTTTTGTTTGCTTGATAATGGCCGTTACCAATTTGATACGCCGGCCTTTGAATGCCTGCTTGCAGCGGGTAGTAAGCGAAAATTTTCAGCAACTACTGGTAATGTTTTTGAGGAATTAAAGCGATTTAATTCAGAGGAAAAGGATTGGCTATTTGGGCATCTTTGTTATGATCTGAAAAATGAAACCGAACAATTAAGTTCGATGAATTTTGACGGAATCAATTTTCCGGACTGTGGATTTTTTGTGCCCGAAGTAGTGATACAGTTAACTGAAAACGGAGTAACTATTTATACCGAAGAATGCGGCGCTGTAATATTTGAAGCAATTGCATCCTGCAGTTCCTCTATTGCAGATAAACAATCCAATACATTAGAAATTAAAAACAGAATTTCTTGCGAAGAGTATATCAATGTCGTAAAAAAGTTACAACAGCATATTTTACGGGGCGATTGTTATGAGATAAATTTCTGTCAGGAATTTTTTGCTGAGGATGCGGTTATTGACCCTTTATCAGTTTATGTTTCACTAGCCCAAATTTCGCCCAATCCGTTTTCCGCCTTTTATAAACTGAATGACCGGTTTTGTATTTGTGCCAGTCCTGAAAGATATTTTAAAAAGACGGGCAATCAAATTTTATCCCAACCTATAAAGGGGACAGCGAAGCGCAATTTAGTGAGTAAGGAACTCGATGAACTTAGCAGGCAAAACCTCCGGAATAGCGAGAAGGAAAAAAGTGAAAATGTAATGGTGGTAGATTTGGTTAGAAATGACCTGAGCAAAGTATGCAAACAGGGAACTGTAGCAGTAACAGAGTTGTTTGGGATATATAGTTTTCCACAGGTACACCAGATGATCAGTACAGTAAGTGGCGAATTGGAGGATGGATTGGACTGGATAGATGTTGTAAGGTCAACGTTCCCAATGGGCAGTATGACAGGGGCTCCCAAAAAACGCGTAATGGAAATCATTGAACGCTACGAACAAACTAAAAGAGGACTTTTTTCTGGTGCTATTGGCTATATTAATCCGGATGGCGACGTTGATTTTAATGTAGTTATAAGAAGCATATTATACAATGCGGCTGCCAAATATGTTTCATTCCAGGCTGGTAGCGCCATTACCTTTTATAGTGATGCTGCAGAAGAATACGAGGAATGTTTAATAAAAGCAGAAATGATGAGGCTGGTGTTGGAAAACCGGGAGGACTAGGATTTCTTCTTTTCTTTTGGATATACCATTCTATTTAAAGGCAAACTGGCTCCGCTTAATAATACCTGCACTGATTCATTTAGAATGGGGTATTTATTCGCTATAAATAATTGCATTTTTTCAGGTGGAAGGCGAAGATCGAAATTGCCCGTTGAAGATAAAGTACCATCGAAATTGGGATTGTAATGGTTGAATAAAGTGATATCCATCGCAATATTTTTTGCAATTACAAGGGAATTGTATTTACCTGAAATAGACAACACTTCAATATCCACCAACTCTTCGGCGCTTAAAGTATTTTTTGTATTGTAAGGATTTTGTTTATCAATGGAGCGACCATAGCTGGTGCGGCCATAATATTCCGAAGCAGGAAAATCATTGATTCCGGTATTGGCTCCGGTAGTTGTAACCCCACCCGTACCTTCCATAATAAAATGGGTGGCGATAAACCGCTTTACGTATGTTCTCGATTCTGCCGGCAGGTAATATTGAAGATCCCAAAAACTTTTGCTGCCACTTCTCTTCATTGCACTATATACTCTTCCCGGCCCACCATTGTATGCGGCCATTACCAGCAGCCAGTCGTGCATTTGCCGGTAAAGGGAAAGCAGGTATCTTGCTGCAGCATGTGTGCTTTTATAATAATCCCTTCGTTCATCCAGGTACCCATTTACTACCAAGCCATAATCTCTTGCTGTGTAGGGCATAAATTGCCACGGCCCTCCTGCACCTGCAGTACTGGTAGCACCGGTACTCAGGTTAGATTCAATAACCGCAATGTATTTTAATTCTGCCGGTAAGCCATATTGCTGTAAAACGCCTTCTATCAGGTTGAAATAGGGTAGTCCCCAGCCTTTCATTTTCTGTAGATAATTACCATGCACCCTCATGTAATCCTGCACAAAAATCTCCGCATTCGGATTAATCTGTGCATTGTATGGCAATGCAGTATTGTAGCTGTAATTTGAAAAAAGATTTTTAAAACCGTATTTGGTGACCTGGTTAAAATATTGAACTTTTTCTTTTTTAGGCATCGCCCTTGTTTTGATCACTTCTTCAATCAGTTCATCTTCTTTAGCAATGTCTTCTTCTATTATGGTGTCTTTTACTGATGTTTGAACTACCCTTCTAACTTCATCATCAATAAAATTATTGCCACCCGATACCCGCAGGAAAAGGAAACATAAAAGCGGTATTAGTAAAAATTTGTTCATGTACTTACAATACTATGCTGTTTTATATTGCCGCATAAGCAAATCTGATAATTGCAGTAAAGTTACTTCATCCATTTTATTTGTAAGCACCTGCAATCCAAAAGGCAGTCCGTTGCTATGCTTAAATAAGGGAATTGATATCCCGGGCAGGCCGGTCAGGTTGGCAAAAACAGTATAAATATCCGCCAGGTACATCGCAATAGGGTCATCTGAATTTTCACCAATGGTCATTGCTGTAGTTGGCGCGGTGGGCAGCAGGATTGCATCATAACTGTTGAAAATAGCGGTAGTTTTATCTGCCAATAGGCGTCTTACCTGCTGGGCCTTGCTGAAATAAGCATCATAATAACCGGCGCTTAAAACAAAGGTACCCAGTAAAATCCTGCGTTTCACTTCTTTACCAAATCCCTCGCTCCGGCTGCGTTTATAAAATTCTGTTAAATCAGCTACCTGTTCATTTGTACGGTGTCCAAAGCGAACGCCATCAAATCTGCTGAGGTTACTACTGGCTTCTGCCGTAGTTAAAACATAATATGCAGGAACAATGTGATCCAGCAAGTCAAACTCCACTGCTTCCACTGTGTGGTCATCTGATTTTAACTGATCAATAAGCGATAAAATGTTTTCTTTTATTTCTAAGTCAAGTGAGGGGTGAAATAATGCTTCTTTGAAATAGGCTATCTTATATTTTTTATTCTTTTCAACAAAAGAATAATCTAAAAAGCTTTGAGCTGCTGCTTGTTTCCCTACTTCGGACACCCTGTGCCGACCGTTAGCGAGAGTCGGCGAGGCCGTACTATCAAACTCATCAGGCCCTGCAATTACTTCCAAAGTCAACGCTACATCTTCAATGGTATTACTAAATACTCCAATTTGGTCAAAGGAGGATGCGTAAGCGATCAAACCATATCTTGATATTCTTCCATAAGTTGGTTTTAGTCCAACAATACCACAAAAATCCGCCGGTTGCCGCACTGATCCACCGGTATCGCTACCCAGGCTGATCATGCACATGCCTGCCTGCACTGCTACCGCACTACCTCCGGATGATCCACCGGGAACCTTGGTTTCGTCCAATGCATTGAGCACATTTCCATATGCAGAATTTTCATTGGTGCTCCCCATTGCAAATTCATCGCAATTGCAGGTACCAATAATGATAGCATCTTCATCCAGTAAGCGTTGAACCGCGGTAGCATTGTAAATAGAAACAAACCCATTCAAAATTTTTGAAGCAGCCGTAACCTTATGGTCTTTGTAGCATAAAACATCCTTAATTCCCACTACTACGCCGTGTAATTTGCCGGTGATTTTCCCTGTTTTAATTTTAGCATCAAGGGCTGCGGCCTTTTCCAAAGCCTCATCGGTGTACACTTCTGTAAACGCGTTTAGGTGTTGATGTGTCTTTATTTTATTAAGGTAATGCGTTACAACTGCTAAGGAAGTAGTACTTCCGTCAAACAACTGCCTGTGATATGTTTGAATATTATTGAATAAAATCAAAATGGGTTAGTTGGTATTTATAAAACTGGCTGAAATGAATGACCAATTTTCGTCATTCACTTCAGCCGTAGTTCATTAATAAAAATAAATTATTTGGGAAGTTCCTGTGCCTGCTTTGCCTGAGACAATTGCTGCTTTAATTCTCTTAATTCCTGGTCTTTGTCTTTTTCCTTCATGCCTTCTTCTATTTCACTTTTCACATTCTCTTTTGCATCTTTGAATTCACGCATGCCTTTTCCAATACCTTTCATTAACTCGGGTATTTTTTTACCGCCAAATAGCAATACAATTGCGAGGATGATAAATATCCACTCGGAACCGCCCGGCATTCCAAATAATAAAACTGATGCTAAAACATTTGATATTACCATAATTATAAAGTTGAAAAGCAAAGATAAATTAAATAATGACTATTTATTCCCTTTTGTCTAAAAACAATGTTGTGCGCTTGTTAAGAAAGCCATTAAATTGTCTTTATTAATTTCCATATTTATTACCTGATAGTTCTGCCACATTTGGCTTTTCCATTGGCCGCCTCATAAGTTGTGATGCTGCGGGAGCAGGAGATCAATAATGCGGTACCAATAATAATAACAATAGGGAAAATGTTTTTTTTCATTTCTGGTGGTTTAAGAATGAACGTTAATAACAAATTAGACTGGTTTTTTATTGCCCATCGATAAATTAAAATATTTAGCGGAATAAAATTTTTGCGATCATACTACCTGAAACTGGAAAGGAACATAAACAAAAAAAGGCGAAATCTTTTCGATTTCGCCTTTCAAAATATATTTATAACGATACTTATTTTTTAAGTGCAACAGCCATTCTTTTTTCCTGGATACGGGCGCTTTTACCGCTTCTTTCACGTAAATAAAACAATTTAGCACGACGTACCTTACCTACTTTATTTAATACCACACTTTCAATATTGGGTGAATAGAAAGGGAATAAACGCTCAACACCTACTCCATCACTCATTTTACGTACTGTAAAAGTTGCAGTAGCACCGGTTCCCTGGCGCTTGATAACATCGCCCTTGAAACTCTGGATACGCTCTTTAGTGCCTTCAACAATTTTATAATTAACGGTTATATTATCACCTGCCTTAAATTTAGGAAGTTTGGGTGTGGAAGTTAATTGCTCGTGTACAAATTCTACTGCGTTCATAATCTTTATTTTTTCGGACTGCGAAGGTAGGGGTTTTTAATTGAAAATTTTATAATGAATAATGAATATTTTTTTCATTGGTAAAATATCCTTTCCATGATGTAAAAAAAAGATTCATCAAAATAAAAAGGTTGATCCGTCAATGGCAAATACCGATAATCTTAAAGCCGGGGTTCCAATTTGCCGACTAATAAAAAAATCCGGCATTAAAATAATACCGGATAAAATATGATTTTTTGAAATGTAAGGTTCTTAATAGAACATCGTAAGCAGAAAACAAGAAATTATCTTGCGATATTCACAGCTCTTTTTTCCCTGATTACAGTAACTTTTATTTGGCCAGGAAATGTCATTTCAGTCTGTATCTTCTGGGCAATTTCAAAACTAAGCCGGTCGCTGTCGGCATCGCTTACTTTGTCTGCTTCTACTATTACCCTTAGTTCCCTTCCGGCTTGTATTGCGTATGCTTTTTCTACTCCCTGGTATGCCTGTGCAAGGTTTTCCAGGTCTTTAATGCGCTGGATGTATTGTTGCATAATTTCCCTTCGTGCACCTGGTCTTGCCCCGCTGATGGCATCACAAGCCTGGATGATTGGAGAAATAACATATTGCATTTCCATTTCATCATGGTGAGCGCCAATGGCATTTACTACCGCCGGGTTCTCTCCATATTTTTCCGCCAGTTTTGCGCCTAATAATGCATGGCTCAATTCAGTTTCTTCATCCGGGACTTTTCCGATATCGTGTAATAGGCCGGCTCTTTTGGCCAGTTTAGGGTTCATCCCTAACTCAGCCGCCATGATGGCGCAAAGGTTTGCTGTTTCGCGGCTATGCATTAATAAGTTTTGACCATAAGAGGACCGGAAACGCATACGGCCAACCATCCGGATCAATTCTTTATGTAAGCCATGTACACCCAGTTCCATTGCGGTGCGTTCGCCAATTTCCATTACCTGGTCATCTAACTGCCGTTTGGTTTTTTCTACCACCTCTTCAATACGGGCCGGGTGAATGCGTCCATCGGCTACCAGGCGCTGTAACGACAAACGTGCGATTTCCCTACGCAGTGGATCAAATGACGAAAGCACAATTGCTTCGGGTGTATCATCTACAATAAGATCTACACCGGTAGCAGCCTCAATAGCCCTGATATTTCTACCTTCTCTACCAATGATAGATCCTTTTATTTCGTCACTTTCCAGGTTAAATACGGTAATGGAATTTTCAATGGCCTGTTCGGCGGCGGTGCGCTGGATGGTTTGGATAACTATTTTGCGGGCTTCTTTGTTGGCCTTTAATTTTGCCTCCTCAATAATCTCCTGTTGGAGCACCAATGCTTTGGTTTGAGCTTCCTGTTTAAGTCCTTCAATTAATTGGGTTTTTGCATCTTCAGCAGATAATCCGGCTACTTTTTCCAGTCTGCGGATATGTTCCTCCTGGTGTTTTTCCAGTTCGGTTCGCTTTAAATTGACTACTTCAATCTGGCGGTTGAGGGTTTCCTTAATAGCATCATTGTCTTTAATTTGCTTATCCAGGTTTAATTCCTTCTGGTTGATAGATTGCTCTTTTTGCTTGATCCGGTTGTCAGCATCATTGGCTTTTTGGGTACGTTGCAAAACCTCGCGATCGTGCTCAGACTTTAACTGAACAAATTTTTCCTTTGCTTCCAGTAACTTCTCTTTTTTTAAATTCTCTGCCTGTAACTGGCCATCAGCGATGATTTTTTGCGCCTGTAATTCTGCGTCTTCTAATTGTTTTTTGGTGTTTTTGGCAAAAATGAATTTACCCAGTAAAATTCCGATGATCAGGGCTATTGCTCCAATGATAATGGAAAGTATGTTTGGCTCCATTGATTTTTTTTGTTTTAAATCGGTTCACAATCTGTTAAATCCTTTCCATATTCAATAAATTATTGAGCAAGACGGATAGTCGGCGAAGATAAATGATTTTTTGGAGACTAATCAGGAGATTTGAAGTGATATCTGGGTAATTTACAATGCTTTATCTATTTGTTCTTCCATTTTAAGCAATGCATCCACCATTTCTTTTTCCAGGGTAGGGTTTGAATCGGCGCTTGCCTGTGTGGCATACCAGATCATTACCATCGCAATATAATCCTGCATATCCTTTCCGGCAAACTGCGTTTTAAACTCTATAATTTTATCATTGATTGTCTTCAGGGTACGGCGGATAACCTCCTCGTCTTTGGCAAGCGTTTTTATGCGATAGGTTCTGTCGCCAATTAAAAGATTGATGGGGATGAGTTCTGACATATAGTTTATTCACTTAGCAAACCGATACACTTATCAATTTCCCTGATATAATAGTTAATGTGCTTTTCAAATAGTTTTTTGTCCGGTTCATTCATTTTTCCCGCTGCGGATTTTAAAATTCCTGCCTGCTGCTCAAATACAGTAATCCGTTGTAAATTATTCTCCTGTTCTTTTTTATACTCTTTTACCTCATTTTTAAGCTGCCCGTTTTCTTTTTGCAATAGCTGGTACTCCTTCAGCAATAACTGAAGTTTATGATTGATTCGTTTAATATTTTCTTCTAATTCACTCATCTGTCAATACCTTAGGATGGGGTGCATTTCAAATCCGATAGCTATGGGATCATCCTGCTCCGGGCGCAACAAAAGCAGTATACACTTTTTTTAAAAGGGACTTTCAAAGGTTATAAACATTCGCTTATTTCGCCGCCCTTTTGACCTCACCCCCAACCCCTCTCCCAAGGAGAGGGGAGCTTGTCTCTGAAAGTTCTAAATTGTATTCGATTGGCTATCAGTCACCTAGCAATGGTGTATATATAATTGTCGCTCCTCTTTTCGGTCGGAGGACACCGACCGAGGCTGGGCCTTCGTTGGTGTCCTTACCAACCACTTGAAGTTGCGACAAATTGAAATGAACTCTTAGGATGCGAAGCAAATAGCCGGAAGCGAATTATTTCCTGATTTCTGCACTCAGTTCTTTTTCGTAACTGGCAATTATTTTCGCCATCATGGAATCTATCTCCTTATCCGTCAAAGTTTTTTCTTCATCGAGGAATGTAAAACTTACCGCCATCGATTTTTTACCTGCTCCCAGTTTATCACTTTCAAATACATCAAATAGGTTGATGGATTGTAATTTATTCACCTTTGCGCCATGAGTCACTTTTTCAATTGATTCAAAATGAAGCTGCTTATCTACTACAATGGAAAGATCTCTTGTTGCCGCGGGGAATTTCGGGATTTCAATGTATTGAATTTTTTGACTATCACTGAGTTGAAGTAATGCATCCCAGTTGATGTCAACAAATAAAACCGGTTGCTTAATGTCAAAGCGCTCCAATGTTGTTTTATTGATGCTGCCGATGGTGGCCACTATTACATTTTTAATACCTGCCTGTACACAACTGTCCAGTTTGTTATGCTCGATCCTGGCGTAGCGGTCCACTTTTAAACCTGATAGAACTATTAATTTTTCAAATATTCCCTTAGCAAAATAAAAATCTGTTTTTTCACCTTTCTCTTTCCACCCATCCGCATGCTTATTACCGGTAATGTAAATGCTCACATGTTGCTGCTCTTCATATTTACCCGGCCCTGTGGTGCTATATGTTTTTCCAAATTCAAATAGTTGCAGGTTATTATTGCGCCGGTTACAATTATAGGCCACCGTTTCCAACCCGGTTTCCATCATGGCCGGACGCATCACATTCAGGTCGGCGCTCAGGCTGTTGATCATTTTAACGGCAGATCGCTGTTCCAGCTCAGTATAATACGCTGCATTGGTAATACTATTGGTAAATATTTCATTAAAACCAATGCCAGCAAGGCAGGAAGCCACTTTTTCTTTGAAGGCTGCAGCATGGGCAAGTGTTTCCACTGCCGGGGAAATGGAAATGGCAGACGGAATATCCACGTTATCGAACCCGTCAATACGCATGATCTCTTCAACAATATCGGCCGGAATAGTAATATCCGGCTTATTAAACGGCACCGCTACCCGTATATCATCCATCCCTTCTTTAATAATTTCAAAACCAAGCCCCGTTAATATATTTTTGATAGTATCGCCATGGTAATTTTTACCACTTAACTTTTTCAGGTAATGATATTTAAGCGCCACTTCCGTTTTAATCCTTGGGGTTGGATACACATCGGTAATATCGGAGGCGATTTCGCCGCCGGCAATTTCTTTAATCATTACTGCCGCCCGTTTTAATACATTCACGGTATTACTAATGTCTACCCCTTTTTCAAACCGGGTAACTGCATCCGTGCGCAGGCCATGCCTTAAAGATGTTTTACGGATAGTAAGCGGGTTGAACCAGGCGCTTTCTAGAAATATATTACGTGTATTCTTTTTTACACTACTGTGAAGCCCCCCATACACTCCGCCGATACACATGGCTGTTTCCGCATTGCAAATCATCAGGTCTTCCGCTGATAATTTCCTTTCCTTTTCATCAAGTGTTATAAACGGAGTAGCTTCCGGTAAATTTTTTACGATAATTTTTTTACCCGTAATCATATCCGCATCAAATGCATGTAGCGGTTGACCGGTTTCATGCAAAATGAAATTGGTAATGTCAACGATATTATTTATTGGCCTTAACCCGATACTTTTTAGTTTTTGCTGCAACCAGACCGGGCTTTCCCCAATGGTTACCCCGTGCAGGCTTACACCGGCATACCGTTGGCAAGCTGTTGTATTTTCAATAACTACTTCCATTTGCATCCCCGGCAAATCAGCTTTGAAATTATTTTTAAACGGAGATTTTATATGCGTTTCTTTTTTGTTGTGGTGCGAAAGCCATGCACAAACATCTTTAGCCACGCCAATATGGCTCATCGCATCCATTCGGTTTGGGGTAAGTCCGATTTCAAAAATATGGTCATGATAGGGCTTAAAATAATCTGCAGCAGTAATTCCCACTTTGGTATCCGCAGGCAAAACCATGATGCCTGAATGATCTTCACTAAGGCCGATTTCATCCGCAGCGCATATCATACCAAAACTTTCAACCCCACGTATCTTTACTTTTTTCATAGTAAGGGGTTCTCCTATTGTGGGGTAAATCGTAGCACCGATGGTTGCCACCACTACTTTTTGTCCGGTGGCTACATTGGGGGCGCCACAAACAATTTGCAGGATTTCATCACCGCCTGTTTTTACAGAGGTTATACTCAGTTTATCTGCATCTGGATGCTTACTGCAATCCAGCACTTCCCCAATTACCAGTCCCTGTAAGCCGCCTTTCAGCTCTTCATATTTTTCAAGGCTTTCTACTTCAAGTCCAATAGAGGTTAATATTTTACTCAGTTTATCCGGGTCTAACTTTTCGGGTAAATACTCACTAAGCCAGTTGTAACTTATCGTCATTTATTACTAGTTGAATAATTATTTATGATGCCGCAAAGATAGCTGAGAATTAAGCGTAAAAACACTCCTTAAATCAGCACATTTTTTTTTGAGCAATTTCGGCTTTGCTGATATTTGAAATGTACTTTTCTGCATGCACGTTGGTTTAAAAATTAGTAATTCATTTTGAGAAAAACAACTGAATAAATTTATTCCTTCGGTGCAGAAAAATATAAATAAGAACTGGCCAGTGTTAATAAATTGTTACCGAATGCCGCCCCGTTTGAATGTTGCCTGTTAATAGTCATGTGCATAAGCTATTAATAAACTAGTTTTGACTGTGGATTTCATGTGTACAATCATTGTAAAAAGTTAATAACATTCGGTTTTGATTGATCACTAAGTATTTTGGATTTACCTTAGCCGCCCAATAGTAATTTTACTGTCATTACCAGTTGTTTTTTGCTAAGGGAAAAGAGTACTATCACAGCCGCTTATCTGAATTTTACAAATGAGAGTACCAATGTATTTTCATCACAAAATAAAAACATACTAAAAAGAATAATACAACCATTAGATGGATCTTACTAACCTTAACAAAGACAGAAAAGCTAGACGGAAACCTTCACTCGATTTGGGAAACATGGTGTTTGGCAAAGTGCCTCCACAAGCTAAAGAACTGGAAGAAGCGGTGCTTGGTGCAATCATGCTGGAAAAAAGTGCTTTTGACACTGTGATAGAAATATTAAAACCGGAATGTTTTTATGGTGAAGCCAACCAACGGATTTTTAAAGCCATGAAATCGCTGGCGGAAAAAAGTTTGCCTATCGACCTGCTGACAGTAGTGGAGGAATTAAAATTAAAAGAAGACCTTGAATTGGTGGGTGGCCCTTACTATGTTTCTAAATTAACCAATGCAGTGGTATCATCCGCCAATATTGAAGCCCACTCAAGGATTGTATTGCAAAAATTTATTCAACGGGAACTTATACGGATTAGTGGTGAAATAATTGGCGATGCATACGAAGACAGTACGGATGTATTTGACTTGCTGGATGATGCGGAAAGCAAATTGTTTGAAATAACCAATAATCACCTTAAAAGCGCTTTTGAAGATATTAATACGGTATTGGTAAAAACCATTCAACGCATTGAAGATATGCGTAACCGGGATGAAGACATTACAGGGGTGCCCAGCGGTTTTGCGTCATTAGACAAATTAACCTATGGCTGGCAACAAACCGATTTGATCGTACTGGCAGCAAGGCCATCTGTGGGTAAAACGGCGTTTGCATTAAACCTGGCAAGGAGCGCTGCGCTTCATCCAACCAAACCTACACCGGTAGTATTTTTTAGTTTGGAGATGAGTAGCAGCCAATTGGTGCAGCGTATTTTGAGCGCCGAAAGTGAAATATGGCTGGAGAAAATTACCCGTGGTAAACTGGAGGAGCATGAAATGAAACAGCTATACAAACGGGGGATCGAGCGCTTAAGTAATGCGCCGATATATATTGATGATACGGCGGCACTAAATATTTTTGAATTAAGAGCCAAGTGCCGCAGGTTAAAAAACAAACATGATATTGGATTGATCATAATAGATTACCTGCAGTTAATGAGTGGCGGTGGAGATAATAAGAATGGTAACAGGGAACAGGAAATCAGCAAAATATCAAGAGATTTAAAAGGACTGGCAAAAGAATTAAAAGTTCCGATTATCGCCCTTTCCCAGTTGAGTCGTGAAGTGGAGAAAAGAAAGGAAGGTGCTAAAATTCCACAGTTGAGTGATTTACGGGAATCAGGTGCCATTGAGCAGGATGCGGATATGGTGATGTTCCTGTACCGCCCCGAATATTATGATATTACTGCCAACGAAATGGGAGAAAGCAATAAGGGCGAAACCTATGTAAAAATTGCTAAACACCGTAATGGTAGCCTGGACACGATTAAATTAAGGGCACTATTGCATATTCAAAAATTTGTGGAAGATGAAGAAGGAGGAAGTGACTTTGGTGGTGGTTCGCCGGGCGGTGGTTTCAGGCCGGTTAAAAGTGACGGTGACGGCGGCGGAGCAAAATTATATATTCAGAAGGGCAGCAAAATGAACGACGGAGCTTTTGATGATGATGCGCCGTTTTAATTTTTAGATTAAATTTACTGAAAAAATTAAAAAATGCAAAACCTTACAATATTAATAAAAGACAAGCTTCATCAGGCCATTGAGTGCATTGATGATGAAAAGGTATTGGAAGCTTTTTATACCATTTTAGGAAGTTATAGGAATGAAGCAGAAGATTATGTGTTAACAGATGAACAATATAAGGAATTAAAGAAAAGAGAGGAAGATCACATGGCTGGTACATCAAAAAGCTATAGTCTGGAAGAGCATATCCATATGACAAATGTGAAATATGGCGTTTAATGTAAAACTTACTACCCAGGCTCAATTGGATATTTGGGATATTATATCTTGGTATGAAAGTCGTAAACCGGGACTTGGGGAAAGATTTAATGCGGAAGTAAATAAAATGCTTTTTGAAATTGGGGAAAGGCCAACTCAATTTTATTTTTATAAAGTTGATTTTAGAAGGGCAATTTAAAACACTTTCCCTATTTAATCATTTTTAAAGTTGCCGAAACTGAGATTATTATTTATGCAATAGTATTTGGTGGCAGAAACCCCGGGTTAATTAACAGAAAGCTTGATTGATATGGCACTTCCTTTTTTTTATAAAGAAGATATAGGTTCAGCAGCTGTTGAAATTATATTGGATGAAGAAACCTCTAAACATATAGCCCAGGTACTACGTATGCAGAATGGTGAGCAGTTCCAATTAACGGATGGCAAAGGCAATTTGTTTACGGCTGAGATAATTGACAACAATAAAAAGAAATGTATCGTTAAAATCCTTTCTGCTGCTTTTCATCCTCCTTCAGAAAAAAAAATCACCATTGCGATTTCCCTGGTAAAAAATGCACACCGGTTTGAATGGTTTTTAGAAAAAGCAACCGAAATAGGCGTGGGTGAGATAGTACCTCTTTTGTGTACCAGAACTGAAAAGCAACATTTTCGGATGGGAAGAATGAAAGGAATCCTGGTAAGCGCCATGCTGCAATCGCAGCAAAGCTGGCTACCTTTATTGCATGAGCCAACGAAAGTTACAGAATATATAAAGCGTTTGAAAGAAGACGCAGCGCTTCAAAAGTTTATTGCGCATTGCGATGATGACGAACCCAGGATTGAACTGAATGCCCATAGCCCCTCCAACAATTCTGTAGTTTTGATTGGCCCTGAAGGGGATTTCACAATAGATGAATTAGAGCTGGCGTTGCAATATGATTTTATCCCGGTTGCATTGGGCAGTACCAGGTTGCGCACAGAGACAGCAGGCCTGGTTGCGGTTACGATCATGATGTCGCTTAACGGAAGCAGATAATTTTAAACAATAAAAAATTGATTGTTGCTACAAGTATCCTTCTTTCTGTGCCGGTCCCCGGTAAATTTTTTACTTTTCAAATTTGCCTATTTCGCCTGGTCAGCATACCCTTCCTCCTCATTTCTCAACTTAGGTTCATTCAGCTCTACCAGCCTCTTTTTCTTCGACCTTTTCAACATAGTCATATTCAGCATCTCCACAATAAAAGAAAAGGCCATGCCAAAATAAATGTAGTTTTTAAGGTTCATTTTATGAGCAGTTTCCGCATCCCATCCTTCCATAATCAAACTTAAGCCAATCATTACAAGGAAGGAAAGCGCCAACATTTTAAGTGTAGGGTGCTTATGAATAAATGCGGCAATTTTAGGGCTGAATAAAAACATAACAATCATGGCGATTACTACGGCCGCAATCATTATTTCAACATGCTTTGCAGTACCACCTGCGGTAATAATACTGTCGAAGGAAAAAACGGCATCTATCAGGATAATTTGCCCAATGGCTTGTCCAAGTGTGATGCCTTTCTGAGTTTTAAGCGTTTCATTCGGATCTTCACCCTCTAATTTACCGTGAATTTCTTTTACTGATTTATAGATTAGAAATAAACCACCGAGCAACATTACAAGGCTGGCGAGGTCAAATCCTTTTCCGTATAAAGTAAATACAGATTTTCCTTTCTGTGAAAGTAACCAACCAAGCCCCATCAATAATACACTGCGGGAGATGATACCGGTAATCATCCATATACGACGGGCTTTCACATGATCTTTCTTATTACTAAGCCGGTTCATGATGATACTTACAAATATCACATTATCGATACCCAATACAATTTCCAATACAACCAATACAAAAAAGCTGATCAAGCTTTCTGATGTTAACAAATGTTCCATAAATTTTTAATTAATTGCAAAAATAGCCGGATGTAAATAAATATTCGGGAAAACTCCCAATTGTATCTGAACAGAAAAAAATTGTGCCACATTAGCGCAAGGTGTTACAGATACGTTTTACTATGGATGGGCCTTCATACACAAACCCGGTCCAAACCTGCACCAGTGCTGCACCGGCAGCTATTTTCTCTTTTGCATCTGCTCCTGTAAATATTCCCCCGCTTGCAATAATTGGTATTTGCCCGTTTGTTTTTTGATGAATGTATTGCACATACTTTGTACTTATTTGCCTTACAGGCAAGCCACTTAGTCCTCCTGCGCCCATGGCCGCTACCAGCGAATCTGCGGTTTTTAAATGTTCACGACTTATGGTGGTGTTGCATGCAACTAGTCCATCCAGCTTAATTTCTATTGCAAGGTCAATTACATCGTCAATTTGTTCAATGGTTAAATCCGGGGCAATTTTAAGTAGAATTGGCTTTTGAACCTGGAATGAATTATTTTCAGTTTGTAGCAGTGTTAATATTTTTCTTAAAGACTCTTTCTCCTGTAACTCCCTCAGTCCGGGTGTATTGGGCGAACTAACATTTACAACAAAATAATCTACGTATGAATGTAATGCTTTAAAACAAGTAACGTAATCTTTCCAGGCATCTTCGTTAGGAGTGATTTTGTTTTTGCCAATATTACCGCCAATGATGAGTTTGCCCTGGCCAGTTGCGGGTTGCTTGTTTAATTGTTGCCAGTATTTCAGCCGTTTTGCAATGGCTTCGGCTCCATCATTATTAAACCCCATTCGGTTGATAAGTGCTTTATCTACCGGCAGGCGAAACATCCTTGGCTTTTCATTGCCGGCCTGTGCAAGGGGTGTTACGGTTCCAATCTCTACAAAACCAAATCCAAGCGCCTGCAACTCCCTGAGATGGGTGGCGTTTTTATCAAACCCTGCACCCAGCCCAACCCTGTTAGGGAAACGAATATTGAACAATGAATATGGCGCACTTACTGTTGGTGTAAAAGAACGGGTAATAATTTTTTTAATCAATCCTATACTACACAATGCTTTTAGCATGTTCATGGAGAAATAGTGTACTTTTTCGGGATCGAACAAAAAGAGGAAGGAACGTAAAAGTGGATACATGCTAAATTGCTTTTTTTAGTAGGGCCGACAGTTCTTTGTTAGTTATATTTTCTATCTCGGATTTGTCAAATATTTCCAGAAGGGTGATTTTTTTATTAATGATTTTTACATTGGTTATTACCCTTGCACCTCCACTTTTTCCCTGCCTTGTGAAGCTATTTTTAGTCGGATTTTGTAGCAATCCTTTCCTAAGGCAATACCATTGGTTGGATTGGCAAGTAATTCTTCTTTTAAAACATGCAGATCTTTAATTATTGATGGGTATTTCCTGGCAAGCCTGCCAACAGATTTATTAAAAGAGACGGAGGTAAGTATGATTAAGTCAGCGTTCATCCATTAATTGAACTAAAGTTTTTAATTTTATTTTCCCCTGCTCTGCAAGTCTGGCCTGGTTTAATGCTTCTAAAAAACTTTTTGCCTGTTTTTTCTTTTTACCGGAAAGATTTAATAAGGGATCATTGATAATTTGAATCGTTTTTATTTCTTCCAGGCCTTCCAGCACTTTAAGTACTTTGGTGTTTTTTATTTTAATGGTGAGGATTTCTGCCATGTAATTTGTTTTTGTAAAAGTACTATTTTTTAAAAGCAATCTTTTAACTTTGGTATAGAAAGTTGCATAAACAACTAAATATCCCTCATCTTTTATGGGAGTTTAAAATGCGATATTTTATTATCACCTCTCCAGGTACTGGAGTAAAAAACACGATATGCAGGAAGCTTATATAGTAGCCGGTTACCGGACAGCCATAACAAAAAGTAAAAAAGGCGGATTCAGATTCACCAGGCCCGATGACCTGGCGATTGATGTTATCAAAGGCTTGCTGGCCTCTGTACCGCAACTGGATGTAAAAAGGGTGGATGATGTGATTGTAGGAAACGCAGTACCCGAAGCGGAACAGGGTTTACAGGTGGGAAGGATGATCTCTGCAAAAGCAGTGGGCATTCATGCACCGGGCATTACCATCAACCGGTATTGCGCCAGCGGACTGGAAAGTATAGCCATGGCCACCGCCAAAATAAGAACCGGGATGGCAGAATGTATAATTGCCGGAGGTGTGGAGAGTATGAGCATGGTACCAACAGCCGGATGGAAAACTTCCCCCGCTTATTCAATTGCCAAAGACAGTCCGGATTTTTATTTAAGCATGGGGCTAACTGCCGAAGCCGTAGCAAAGGAATATGCGGTTAGTCGCGAAGACCAGGATGCGTTTAGTTACAACAGTCACGTAAAAGCCGGCAATGCCATCCGGGAAGGATATTTTAAAACAGGCATACTCCCCATTAATGTAGAAGAAGTGTATTTAGATGCAAAGGGAAAAAAGCAACAACGAAATTATACAGTAGATACGGACGAAGGCGTTCGGGCAGATACATCATTGGAGGGCCTGGCAAAATTAAAACCTGCTTTTGCATTGGGCGGCAGTGTTACTGCGGGTAATAGTTCGCAAACCAGCGACGGCGCAGCCTTTGTAATCGTGATGAGTGAAAGTATGATAAACGAGCTGGGTCTGAAACCAATTGCAAGACTAGTTAACTGCGCCAGTGCCGGCGTGCATCCCCGTATTATGGGGGTTGGCCCAATTGAAGCAGTACCAAAGGTTTTGAAACAGGCGGGCATGAGCCTTGCCAATATTGAACTGATTGAATTAAACGAGGCATTTGCTTCCCAATCGCTGGCGGTTATCAGGGCATTGGAATTAGATCCGTCTATCGTAAACATCAATGGGGGGGCTATAGCGTTGGGCCATCCGCTGGGCTGCACCGGGTGCAAGCTGACCATTCAATTGGTGAATGATATGAAGCGGCTGAATAAAAAGTACGGTATCGTTACTGCCTGTGTAGGTGGTGGCCAGGGTATTGCTGGTATCATTGAAAATATTGATTAAATAAATTTTTATTTTATTGATTGCGCCCGGACTCCGGGCATTTTGGTTTAAGTAACTTTTGATAAGTATCTTCTTTAACATTTGTTTGATCAAAACTCCGTTAACATTCAGCTCTACTAAGCATTTCATCAAATGACTGGCTCCAATTTTGTTTAACAAGCTGTTAAGAATCGTTCAGGTATTTTTTACGTTTATAATAGCAATAATCAAATTAAAAAAGGAGCAAAAAAATGAAAACTATTCAATCAATTATCTTGTTTGCCGGCTTTGGGCTGCTATTGGCCGGTTGTGCCGCTACCGCATTTATTGAAAAAGACGAGGCGGTGAATTTTAGTCAGTATAAAACATTTGCCTGGCTGGATGAAGGCGAAGATTCAGGCAGTATAAAGAAAAATAGCTTGCAGGAAACAAATCTGCGACAGGCAGTAAATGCCGAATTGTCAAAATCGAACTGGAGTGAAGAAAAGAAGAGACCTGATGTTATTTTAAAACATGATATCCTGGTGGAAAAAACCATAAAGGAAAGTTCTAACCCGGTTTATTCCCAGGGATACACAAGACGTTATTACAACCCATATACACGTCGTTTTAATTTCATCTTTTTTCCATCGCAGTTTATGGGCTATAACAATAATGAATATCAAACCAGGGAAGGTACATTAACAATTACCATGATCGATGCTAAAACAGACAAAGTGGTATGGCAGGGATGGACAACGAACGAGGTGAGTAACAAAAATTTAACCAGCAAAGAAATACAAGGAAGTGTAAAAAACATTTTCCGGAAATTTGATTCCGGAAAATAGGAAGTATTTGAGATTTGCAAAAACCCCGTTAAGTTTTTTAACGGGGTTTTTGTTTGTTATATTGGAAAGACTTTTTCTAATATTATTAAATTGTTTGAAATGTTCTCGCTAAAATGGTGGGTGGAAACTGAGTGCATTTTTAACTTCCGCTTAAAGAAGGGCTTATGGGTTGCCAATCTTAACGAACAGTCTTTTTAGTTAAAGCGTTTTATTCAAAAGGTTGTTAACCCATTGCGATAATTTGGATTGCAGCTTCGGAATTCTAAAAAGTAATAAATTCAGAATATATCTTTAGATTTGCATCGTTGTTTCAATTTTTAGAATTTGTATAAAAATATATTTATAAGACAAATAGCCCCCTTTGTATTGGTGTTACTCTTAATGTTGAGTAATACTTCACAGCAATGGGTGCATGATTTATTTGCGACACATATTGATTGTAAAAAAGGGATCACCGAAAATAACAGGGAGCTTTCTAAAATTGTACCGCTTAAATTTCATTGCCAGTGCGACAACCTGGTTGTTGAAAATCCATTTACCAATAGCATCGGGTCAATTTATTCAGAGTGCCTGGTCCTTTACTGTCCTTTTACTGCTTACTTATATTCTTATTTTACTTCAGATCATCCTTTCCATTATGATCTACGGGGCCCTCCCATGGTATAGAATTTTTCTTTTACTGAAAGCTATGTTTTAATGGTTTTCGGCAATTGTATTTTTTATACCATCAATTATAAATATTAAAATGAAATCCATTCAACTTTTCCTATTGGTATGCTCATTGAGCTTTTCTTTTATAAACGACGCAAAAGCAAATAAATGGCCGGACAATAAGGACAGTTCAACAACATTGCAGGGTAACTTTTCCGGCAGGATAACTGATATAACTAGCCATCAGCCATTACAAGGCGTTTCAATTTATTTTTCTGATATTAAGGTGGGGGTATCCACCAACCCTGCGGGTGATTTTATTTTTCGGAATATCCCCGAAGGCCTACACCTGGTTGAAATATCTCATGTCGGTTATGCAACGAGGGTAGATAATATTGAAATATCCGGGGACACAAAAAGGGACTATACTTTATCAGTTGCCGTAGTTGAAAACAATGCCGTTATTGTAACAGGCGTAAGCGGCGCAACCCAGTTAAAAAAAGCGCCTTTCCAGGTTTCTGTATTGAAGAAACAAGATCTGGCGCAAAGTTCCTCCAGCAATATCATCGAAGCGTTAGCTAAAAAGCCGGGTGTGTCCAGCTTGTCTACGGGCCCTGCTATTTCCAAGCCGGTGATTCGGGGACTGGGATACAACCGCGTATTGACGATCAACGATGGTGTGCGCCAGGAAGGACAGCAATGGGGCGATGAGCATGGAATTGAAATTGATGAGTCAAGTGTAAATAAGGTGGAGATTTTGAAAGGACCGGCTTCGCTTATTTACGGTAGCGATGCGATGGCCGGCGTTATCAATATTATTACCAATGTGCCGGTAGAGAATAATACCGTGAAGGCGAATATCTTTACCAATTATCAAACCAACAACAAAGCCAGAACCCTGAATGCAAACCTGGCTGGCAATATCAATGGATTCAACTGGAATGTATATGGGTCTACAGTAGCCGCCTCCGATTATCAAAACAAGTATGATGGCAAAGTATTTAACTCAAAATTTAGCCAAAACAATTTCGGAGGGTATGCCGGGTACAATAGCAACTGGGGATATAGCCATTTGTTGTTTAGTAATTTTAATTTGAAGGCTGGGCTGGTAGAAGGTGAAAGGGATGCACAGGGTTACTTTGTAAAACCCGTTGCCGGAGGTTTAACTGTAAGAGCGTCGGAGGATGATTTTAGCAGTATTGTACCACAAATTCCGTATCAGCATATCCGCCATTTTAAAATTGCCTGGGATAACAATATTAAAATCGGGAAAAACAGCGTAGCCTTTAATATAGGTTACCAGCAAAACAGGCGGGAGGAATTCGGTAATCCCGATGATATGCAGGAGCAGGCCTTATTCTTCGATTTGAAGACAATTACCTATACACTGCAGTATCACCTAAAAGAAGGGAATGGCTGGAACACTTCGGTGGGCATTAACGGGATGCAGCAAAACAACACCAATAAAGGGGTAGAACAGTTGATACCAGACTACAATTTATTTGATATGGGTGGTTATTTGTACACCAAAAAAACGATTGATAAAGTTACACTGAGCGGTGGTGCCCGTTATGATAACCGCAGTTTGACCGTGAAACATTTAATGAATGGTGCTGTTGTGAAAGGTGATGGATTCAACAAATCATTTGGCAACTTTTCAGGCAGCGTGGGAATGGCGGCGGAATTGAGCAGTCGCCTGGTTTTTAAATTAAATATAGCAAGGGGCTTTAGGGCACCCAGTATTCCCGAACTGGCTTCTAACGGTGCGCATGAAGGAACCATTCGCTATGAATATGGAGATGTAAATTTGAAAAGTGAAACAAGTACGCAGTTAGATGCTGGTCTTGATTACAATACAGATCACGTTTCATTTGCGTTATCTGCTTATAATAACAGCTTCCATAACTTTATTTTTTATAGAAAATTACAAGCTGCAGGAGGTGGAGATTCTACAGTAAATGAAAACGGTAGTGATCTTACTGCATTTAAATTTGATCAACGCAAAGCAAGCCTGCGTGGTTTGGAAGCAACTATTGATATACATCCTCATCCGCTGGATTGGTTACATGTACAGAATACATTTTCACTGGTAGCCGGCCGGTTAAATGAGCCAATAGAGTCTACCCGGTTTTTGCCCTTTATTCCCGCCCCCCGGCTCATTACAGAGTTTAGAGGTGATTTCAGGAAGTCGGCAAAGAATATCCATAACCTGTATATAAAACTGGAACTGGATAATACATTTACTCAAAATGAGATTTTTACTGCCTACAATACGGAAACCGGTACGCCTGGTTATACATTATTAAACGCCGCCATAGGTACTGAATTTATACTTAAAAATGGAGCTACCTTATTTAGCCTGAATATTATAGGAAGCAACCTTGGGAATGTGGCCTATCAAAATCACCTGAGCCGTTTAAAATACGCAGCGGAAAATATGGCAACCGGCAGGACGGGCGTATTTAATATGGGAAGAAATTTTAGCGTGAAATTAAATATCCCATTAAGTTGGAAAGTGGGAGGAAGAGGAAATGAATGATGAGTTATGAGTGATGAGTTATGAGTGATGAATGAAGAGTTATGAATGATGAGTTATGGATGATGAGTTGTGGATCATTGTTATGAATGATTAGTTATGAATGATGAGTAGTAAATGATGAGTAGTAAATGATGAGTAAATAAGTGATGAGTAATGAATGATGAGTTAAGAATGATGAGTAGTGAATGATGAGTAAAGAATGAATGGATAATGAACGTTGTTTACTTAAACAATAATGGCCGTTGGGTTTAGGCATCGACTTAAGAATTTTGTATTGTAATAAAGCCAACTCCGACGGAACTACCTCTTTGAAGTATATAATAATAATGTGCATACGTGCCGTAGGTACGCCCCCCACTAAAGCAGGGCTGCTACTAGAGAGCAAATACTTCTATTACTTTATGCAACAAAGAGGTGACTACTACGGAGTTTGTTAAGCGGCACTTTGGCTTTAAAATTTAACCTTAAAATTAAGTTGACACCTACTGTCGTCGGGCAATGTCATTACGTTAAGGATTTTGCCCCGCCTTCGAGCGGGGGCATCGTGTTTATAGAAATATTTGTCAATGATTGGTACTCGGCTCCGAAGGTGCCTCGAAGTTTACGAGGCACCTTCGGAGCCTGTGCTTAAAATAATGATTAGCTATAAACACTAAGCTCCCATGGAGCTTAACTAAATGACATTGGTCGACGGGGCTGCCGAGTAGTGCATAAGCATGCAGATTTGATTATTCATTCTTTCATTACTAATCACTCATCATTCATCACTCATTTTTGGTGTACTTTTATACCATGTTAGAAATTTCCATTAATACTCCCGCACTGCTTTTTCCAGCCATCACCTTGCTCATGCTAGCATATACCAACCGCTTTTTGTCTTTAGCTTCGCTTATACGAAAGTTGCACAGTGAATATACGGGTGGAGCCAGGGAGAAAAATATGCTGAACCAGATAAAAAACATCCGTGCCCGTTTAAACCTGATACGGTATATGCAAAGCTTTGGGGCACTGAGCTTTTTAAGCTGTGTAATATGTATGTACCTGATATTCCGCAATTGGATGGTATTGGCCAATTGGGTGTTTGCGTTTAGTTTGCTTTTTCTGCTGCTATCAATATTTATATCATTGGTTGAAATAAATAAAAGCACCAGGGCGCTTGAACTTCAGTTGAGTGATATTGAAGAATTATCGGCCGGCAATATTTTTAAAGATATTTTTAAAGGGGACGAAAAATAAATGTTGGTGGCAGCTTTTTAGTTTGTTTGTTTCAAGTTTCGTTTTGTTATTTCGTGGTGGTGTTCAACATGATAAATTGTAAAAAATAGCATTTCTCTTATAGTTAATTTGCCTAACAATGGATGTGGTAAGATGAATGTGTCAAGTTCCTGTTCAGTAAATGTTTCAATTTTTGAACATAACAGGGTAGTGCTTTTATTCAACGCTTTACTAATTGTTTCTTTTTGGTTTAATGTGATATCTTTTGGAATAAATCTTCCCGTTGCCCTTCCACCATTTTCCAATTTAGTTAAATATTTCTTTACTAAATCTTCATAAGGTCTACCTGGTCTGTTTGCTTTTCCAAAAATTAATCGGATAAAAAATTTGGGTAAACTTAATGCCAGTGCAACTGGCTTTACTGAAAGGTAAATATGGTCAAGCTGTTGTCCGGCTGTCCATTTTTTTTGATAAGAAAATAGAAAGGCTTCATTTGTTAAACCATTTATATAGTCGATAAAAGAGTGGTGATTTTCCTTCAGTAGTTGTATG
Source organism: Chitinophagales bacterium (assembly GCA_038213285.1). Lineage (GTDB taxonomy): Bacteria > Bacteroidota > Bacteroidia > Chitinophagales > Chitinophagaceae > Ferruginibacter. Next base: position 40,985 of record JBBQTL010000001.1, on the reverse strand, counting down.
ATTTTTTCTCGTTCCATTTAATGTTTAATTTATGCTTTACATCAACATGAAAATATTAGCGGCCCTTTCAATTATTATCCTACGTATCCCCTCAATCATGCCGCATCCCCTCAGCCACTTTAAACACATGCAGTATGTATGGGAACAAAGCATCCATCGACTCTTCCACACCACGGGGTGAGCCAGGTAAAGTAATCACCAATGTGTCTTTTATAAAACCGGCAATACCTCTTGATAGCATGGCGAAGGCAGTTCGTTGCTGGCCATAATTACGGGCCGCTTCCATAATGCCCGGGATCTCCCTGTCCAACAAAGGCCTGATTGCGTCGGGAGTAACATCTCTTGGGGAGAGGCCCGTTCCACCGGTGAAAAGAACCAGGTTGAACCCGTCATCACTCAACCTTTTTACTGTTGCCTGGATGGTGGCAAAATCATCGGGGATAATAGTATGTGACGTCGTCTGCAGGTTATATTGCCCTAATTTTTGAACGATCAGTTCGCCCGAGCTGTCTTTGTTTTTTCCAGCGGCTACTCCATCAGAACAAACCACCACGGCGCAGCGCAACTCTTCTGAAAAAATATTTTTGACATCTGTTTTGCCACCCTTCTTGCTCTGTAGCCGGATGGTGGATATTTCAACTCCCTTGTCCAATGGCTTCAGCATATCGTACATGGTGAGTGCGGTTACTGCAGCCCCGTGCATGGCTTCTACTTCCACACCGGTTTTGTAAATGGTATGTACTTCTACGGTTATCACAATCGTTAATCCTTCAATGCTGTGTGTGATGGCTGCATACTCCACTGGCAACGGATGACAATCGGGAATTACGTCACTGGTCTTTTTAATACCCAGTAAACCGGCTGCTCTCGAAAACTCAAATACATCTCCTTTGGGAACTTTTTTATCCCGGATCGCATCGATTGTTTCCGGTTTGGAAACCGTCAATATTGCTGTAGCAATTGCCTTTCGCAGGCTGTTATTTTTATGCGTGATGTTTACCATTATTCTTTTGTTTAGTCAGTGCTCCCTCAGTCATCCTTCGGGGAATTTAAGGGGCTATTTTCCTTCCATTGATAAGTTTCGTTGTCAAACAATTCTTTTCCCCAAACAGGAAGCTCTGATTTTATTCGCTCCACTATTTCCTCACAGGCATCAATAGCCGCTTTCCGGTGCGCCGAGGAGGTGAAAACAAATAAAGAAATTTCACCGGCGGCCACCTTGCCCAAACTGTGGTACACATGCATACAGGAAAGCTCATATTTACTAAAAATGGCTTCTCTTATTTCATGCATTTTTTCAAGTGCCATTTCTTCGTATGTAGTGTATTCGATGGCAACGACCGTTTGTTCGTTCAGCACATCAGCCCGTACCTGGCCAAGGAAAATACTGTGGCCGCCAATACCGGTTTTGGTACTATGTTGCTGAATGCTTTCTCCAACAAACGCAGGTGCAACAGGACCGGTAACAAATATATTTTTTGGTTTTCTTTCACTCATGGCTTTGTGTTGAATTATTTTTTAACCAGTTAGCAATGCCGCCTTGTAAACTAAATATTTTTTTTGATTCGCCAAATGTATCAAATAACCAATGAGCGGCCTGAAGGCTTCTTTTTCCACTCTGGCAAAATAGGATGACCGTTTCGCCTTTAATGGCCGCAGTGTTTTCTTTAAATATCGACAATGGAATTTGGGTGTAAGTAAACCCGGTTGGCACTGATAATTCTTCCGGCTCTCTAACATCAATAATTTGTACAGGGGTAGTGTTGTATAAATGTTCAAAAGCAGCAATATCTATTTCAAAGGGTTGGTTGGTGGTAGCACAAAGCCAGTAATAATCCGTTTGTTCAAATGCTGCTGCGCTTTCGGGAATCAGCGACCGGCTTTCTTCCCTTGCAAATAAAGCCAGTTCATACATTCCATTAGTAAGAGCATTGTAAGTAAGTATAGAATTGATCAATGCCTTGCCCACTCCGGTAATCAGCTTAATGGTTTCATTTGCCTGCATGGTGCCGATGATACCCGGTAAAACCCCCAACACACCAGCCTCCGCACAATTTAACACTTCACCATCTTTAGGTGGGTTGGGAAAAAGATCACGATAATTAACGGAAAGAGTTCCGCTTTTATCATGACAATTGAATACGGCCACCTGACCTTCAAATTGCGATACCGCTCCATACACCAATGTTTTATGGAGCAATACACAGGCATCATTGATCATATAACGGGAGGCGAAATTATCTGTGCCGTCAATTACAATATCATAGGCTGCTAAAATGGCCAATGCATTTTGTGGCGTTAAGCGTTCGTTGTATGCAGTGATATGAATGTCTGGATTTAATCTTGCCAGGGCATATTTTGCTTTCTCTGCTTTTGGATACCCAATATCAAAAGTGGAGTACAATGGCTGGCGGTGAAGATTGCTAATGGAAACCACGTCATCATCAACAATACCGATATTGCCCACACCTGCTGCGGCCAGGTATTGCAGGGCAGGGCAGCCCAGGCCACCGGCTCCAATCAACAATACTTTTGATTGAAGTAATTTTTGCTGGCCTGCCTCACCAAATTCTTTTAAGATAATTTGCCGCTGGTATCTTTCGTATGATGTGTTTTCGCTTTTCATTTTTATCCACCGGAAAATGGAGGCAATAAAGCTACGGTGCAATTATTTGTAAGCGGCGTGTTTTCAGCAATAATATTTTTATCAACCGCAAGTACGTACTTTGAATTCATTAGCCCGGGATAAGTTTTTTTAAGTGTGGCCTGCAAACTGTCTGTATCAATCACACCTTCTACCGTAAATGAGCCGGTGCCGGTGATATCAGTAAGCTGGCCAAATAAGATGATGTTTATTTTCATACAGATTAATTTAGTTGATGTTGCATGAAGCCTGGGAGTATACCTCACAGGTTTTTAAAACCTGTGAGGTATAAAACCTGTGAGGTTTGTGTAAAAACTCAATTACCCTTTCAATAATTATTTTTTGTAACCCCTGTACATACCTTCTGCCGGTAGCTTCGTCTGTTGGTGAAATTAATGCAATGCCGTTATCCATTGATGCGCCTTTTTTTTCATCGAGTTCTGTAATAATGCATACATTCTTCCCGGTTTCATTATTAAAAATTTCGTTCCACGAAAACACTACTTTGTAATTATCGGAAGCGATGCAAACAAAATAATATTCGGTCAGCAATTTTGGATTTGACTGGTCAATGGTTAGTTTACTCAAAACGTCTTTTAACAATACACTCTTTATATTTTTTAATACGCTCTTTCTTTCAAATGATTCAAGATAACAATGCTATCAGTTTTTACAACAGGCAATCCATCCAGGTCTTTTAATGAAAAAGATTGTGATTGATTTACGGAGCCTTCCACGATAAAGCTTTCGGTACTGGCAGTTTGTTTTTGGGCTGCCGATTGTAAACAAATTAAAATAAGAATGGTGGTTAATAATTTTATCATTTTAAGTTTTTGAAGTCGTGATGTTAAAAATTTTATTTCCTGTCTGAAACACTGTTATTTAGTTTTAACCAACAACCGAAATCAGAGACTGAGAACTTTTGTATTTTAATTTATAATGTAATTAAAGATTCCCAATGGTTTGCTGTAAACGAGTGCGACGCAACAATGCTGGATTGGAATGCTTATGTCTGGTTTATAAAAATAATTTCATGCTAAATGAATATACGTAAATCTTACGCATGTGTAAACAACAACTTAAAAGCCGCCAGCAACAACACAACTGCCAATACATTCTTCAGTATCGTTTGTTTAAATTTCAACGCTCCAAAATAAGCACCGAACAAGCCACCTGTAAACGCAATGGCTACATACCAAACCATATTTGCATTGAAATGAATTCCCTTTGTTAATTGCCCTGCCAGGCCCGAAAATGAATTTACAAAAATAAACAACGCACTGATGGCGGCTGTTTGCTTTTGATCGGTCCATTTTAGAAACAGCAAAACCGGGGATAAAATAATTCCTCCACCAATGCCAATGAGCCCCGAAAGAAAGCCAATACCGGCTCCTATAAACAATGACAGCAGCGGGTTAGCTGCTTTTAATTCGTTTGCGGGTGTATTGCTAAAAAATACAAAACGGGCAACGGGTATAAGCAGCAATACTCCCAGCATCTTTTTGTAGATGGTTCCATCTACCACTACAAGGCCTCCAACAAAGGCAAGGGGTACCGAAGCCAATGCAAGTGGTAAAAATATTTTCCATAAAAAATGTTTACCCCTGTAAAACTGGATAAAAGAAGTAAGTGATACAAAAAGGTTTAACAAAAGGGCAGTGGGTTTCATTACTTCCGGCGCAACGCTGAAAATCGCCATTAGGGCAAGATAGCCGCTTGCTCCTCCATGCCCCACCGACGCATATAAAAACGCTACCAGGAATAGTAATCCGTAAAATAAAAAAATGCTTTCCTGCATACTGATTAATTAGTCGGGTAATAAATGTATTTCCACATTTGCTCCCTCATCACAATGGGTGATCTCTTCATTGATTTTTATAAGACAGTTGGCTTTGGCAAAAGAACTGAGCCGATAGCTTTCCTGCGCATCCAATTGCACTACTCTCTCACCATCATAATAACCTTTTAAAAAATGAGTCAACCCGCTTGGTTTGTCAAGTGCTTTTCCTAATGAAACAGATAATTTTTTTAGCCCCGTATTTTTGCGATTACTCAGTTGTTGCAGGGCAGGCAACACATACTCATAAAAGCAGGTAAGCACTGAGGAGGGATTACCGGGCAATCCGAATACCAGTTGATCTACTTTTTTGCCAAAGTACAAGGGCTTTCCAGGCCGCTGTTTGAGGCGGTGAAATAATTGTATAATGCCGCATTGCGTGGCGGCTTCCAATACAAAATCATAATCACCTACACTGATGCCGCCGGTTAAGAGTACCACATCACTTTTGGTTAGTTCGGTCTGTAAAATTTGCTTTAAAATATCGAGATCATCATCTGCCCAACATATTTTTACCTCGCTGATATTGATTTGTTTGAGTGCTGCCTTCAATGTGGCTGAATTGGATTCATATACTTGTCCATATTGTAATGGTTTTCCTGGCTGTTGTAATTCTTTCCCGGTGACAATAATGCTGATGGTTGGTTTGGGCCAGGCATTCACGTTAGTAATTCCAATTCCTGCCAAAAAACCAATGGCCGCAGGTGATAAGAACGTTCCCGCAGGTAATGCTAAAGCACCCGCTTTTATTTCTGAACCTGTTGGCCTTACATTTCCACCCGCCTTTAATTTGTCATCTTCAATAAAAAGTTCGCCATTTACGGTCGTTACTTTTTCCTGCATTACTACTGTATCCGTTCCCCCTGGCACAGCGGCACCTGTAAAAATGCGTACTGCCTGTTCCGGCGAATAGGAAATGGTTTCAGCAGAGCCTGCCGCCATTTCGCCTGCTATGTGTAATGTTTTATTTGTTTGCCATCCGCTAAAAGAAAATGCATAACCATCCATGGAAGATTGGGGAAAAGCGGGGATATCCATATCAGCATAAATAGCTGTTGCCAGTACCAAACCTGCTGCGTCAGTAAGCATCACCTGTATTGGTTTAAGTGGACTTACCTGCTCCTCAATTATTTTTTTTGCTTCTTCTACTGTTATCATAAAAATGGTAAAACTTCTTTATCCACCTATAGTAATCATGCTCCTGTTGTGAATGTCTTCTGCATGTACATGTTCAAAGTCGGCGGTAAACTGGCCGCCTAATTCTTTGGCTTTGCTGCTGATGCTCTGTTGTATCAAAGGCAATATATTTTCACCCTTTCGAAAGGCAGTCAACAGGTCGGTTTCTTCTTTTGAAAACAAGCAGTTTTTCATTTTGCCATCAGCCGTTAACCGCATCCGGTTGCAGCCGCTGCAGAAGGGAGAAGTCATGGTGCTGATTACAGCAAAAGTTCCGGCATGGCCGGGTACGGTATATTTTTTTGCAGTATCATGCTGATCATCGTGCAACCGAACCACTTCGTATTTTGATTCCACCACTTCCACTATTTGTTGCCAGGTAAAAACTTTATTACTGGTCCATTTGTTACCGCTAAACGGCATAAACTCAATAAATCGTACATGCACAGGCGTGCCTTTTGTCCATTCAATAAAATCATTGATCTCCATATCATTCATTCCATTCATCGCCACCACGTTTACTTTTACATGAAAGCCATGGCTGATCAGGAGATGAATGTTATCATATACCTGCCCGAACTGGTCACGGCGGGTAAGCAGCAGGAACTTATCGGGCTGTAAAGTATCCAAACTTATATTGAGTGATTTTATATTTGCCTCTTTCAGTGTATCTACATATTCATGCAGGCGGGTACCATTGGTGGTTAGGGTAAGTGCAACCGGTAATTTAGATAAAGAAAGAATAATTTTATTGGCATCCTTTCTTACCAGGGGTTCGCCACCGGTAAGCCGGATTTTATTCACCCCTTCTGCTACAAATATTTTGGCAATGGCTTCTATTTCATCAAACTGCATCAGCCTCGATGCTGGTGTAAACTCATAATCTTCTTCGGGCATACAATAAAAGCAACGGAGGTTACAGTTATCGGTAAGTGATATCCGCAAATAATTATGGTCACGTCCAAAAGAATCTAGAATCATTTATTCAACATATTTAAACGCTTAAAAATTATTTTTTGCCCTGGAAGAAGATACCTCACTTACCTTCTCTATTATCCAAAAAGCCAATCATGCTGAGGGTATTTTAAAATATACTACTTAAACCCTGCAATTCAAATTATCTAAACATTCAAACGCATCTGCCTTTAACCTCCCGATTTTTCGGGAGGCTGGGGGAGGCCTTCATAATCCGCCTCCGTATCAATATCAATTTTCCCCAAAGGGAAATTAACTGATTCCACCCAATCCTGGTTTTCCTTTATTATTTTTTTTGCGCCGGTATCACCTTTCAATTCCAGCAACGCTGCAAATATAGTTTTATCAAATAAAGCTGGCGTACCCAAAATGTTGTCGTAATTGCTGGCAATGATTGGTTTACCTGTCTGCTGATATTTTTTTACCAAACCCATCAACAATTTTGTGGTAACAAAGGGCTGGTCACAAACCATGATGATTGCTGCATTGGTTTCTGGAGCCTCCTTCAGTAGTCGCTGCAACCCGTTACGGATAGAGGACGCCATTCCCTCTTGCCAATCTTCATTCATGCATACCGCTACCGCCTGGTTTTCTACTTCCTTTTTTACTAAATCCGCATTGGCGCCAATTACTGCCACCAATGGTTGCATACCGGTATCAACAGCTACCTGCAGGCTATGTTGCAACAGCGTTTTGCCTTCATACATCAAAAGTTGCTTTGGTTTCCCCAAACGGGAAGAGGAACCTGCAGCAAGTAAGATAATAGCGAAGTCGCCTTTCGAATGATTGGTTGATGAATTTGTCATTAATAAAAATCAACTTCGAAGTTACTCTTAGTTTGGCAAATGTGTATAGGAGGTTTAGACCAATGAGTTGAGCCTGTTTTTTGTTTGATTCCAATAACGTTCTCTCATTTTTGTTTAAGATTGGCTACTTACTACCCACCACCCGTAAAATTTTCTCACTCTCGTTTAGAAAATTTTGTAATTTCCTCCTTCAAACCAAAAACTTGCTTTATGGCATCCTATAATCTCACCATCAACGGTAAAAGTTACAAATTAGAAGCAGACCCCAAAATGCCTTTGCTCTGGGCTATTCGTGACCTCGCAAATCTTACAGGAACAAAGTATGGATGTGGCATTGCACAATGTGGTGCCTGTACAGTTCACCTGAATGGAGCACCGGTACGATCCTGTTCTTTACCGGTTTCTGCCGCAGCCAATCAAAAAATAACGACCATTGAAGGGCTTTCGGAAGATAATACCCACGCCGTGCAACAGGCATGGATAAAAGAGCAGGTGCCTCAATGCGGGTATTGCCAAAGCGGACAAATAATGGCTGCTGCCGCTTTACTGAAGCGCAATCCTCACCCAACTGATAAAGATATTGATACTGCTATGCAGGGCCATATTTGCCGTTGCGGCACTTATATACGGATAAGAAAAGCCATTAAATCCGCTGCGGAAATGATGGGTAAATCTGCGTGATATTCATAGTGAGTCACCCCCAAAGAGTGACACACTATGAATATCACGCATCGTCCAACCTCACTGCATACACTTTTCACCATTCACTATTGACCATTCACCATTCACGATATTCACGCTCACACTATTAAAAAATCTCTATCATGAACACTGCCAATAAAAACGTTTCCCGCAGAAAGTTTATCTCACTTTCCTCCATGTCTGGAGCCGCATTAACGATTGGTTTTTATTTTCCCGCTGCCGCAAAAGGTTTGGGAAAAATCCTCTCCGGACAGGATGCGGATGAAAAAGGAATTGAATTAACGTCATGGGTATCAATTGATAAAAAAGGCGTAGTTACTTTAATGAATCACCGTTCCGAGATGGGCCAGGGTTCCTTTCAGTCGGTACCGCAAATAATTGCAGAAGAACTGGAGGTTGACCTTGATAAGGTGAAAATTATATTTGCGCCGGGCAACAATAAAAAATATGGCAGCCAGATTACCGGTGGTAGTTCTACCATCAGGGGATCATATAAAACTTTATTGCGTACCGGTGCCACCGCCCGTGAAATGCTGATTGCCGCTGCTGCTAAAAAATGGGGGGTACCCGCAACGGAGTGTTATGCAGAAAATGGGATGGTGATGCACAAGCCTTCTGGTAAAAAGCTGGGCTATGGCGCACTGGTGGAAGAGGCCGCCAAATTACCGATGCCAAAAACGGTGAATTTAAAAGACCGGGAAAATTATAAACTGATAGGGAAGCCGTTGCCAAGGCAGGATACGCCGATAAAAACCAATGGCAAGGCTGAGTTTGGCTTGGATAAAAAACTACCCGGTATGTTATATGCGGTGGTGGAACGTAATCCGAGGTTCAGGGGGAAAGTAAAAAGTTTTGATGATACGGCTGCGAGGGCAATGGCAGGGGTGAAGCATGTTTTTAAAGTGGAGATGCCTGTTTTCGGTTCCATAAGGGAAGGGGTGGCGGTAGTGGCCGATACCCTTTGGACTGCTATGCAGGCAAGAAAAGTATTGAAGGTAGTATGGGATGATGATGGTTTTGAACACCTCAGCACTGAGCAGCTATACGATCGCATGAAATCAGACCTTCAAAAGCCGGGCCTGTCACAACGTACCGGTGGAAATTTTGAAGACCGTTTTCAAAAGGCGGGTAAGAAATTAGCCGTGGTATATCAAACACCTTATGAATCGCATAGCTGCATGGAACCATTAAATTGTACAGCCCATGTACATGAGGATAAATGCGAAATATGGGGACCGATACAAGGGCCTGACTGGATTCAAAGTGATGTAAGCGAACGCCTTAAAATCCCCATGGAAAATGTTACGGTTAACATGACTTTTTTAGGTGGCGGATTTGGCCGCAAGGCATTTACCGATTACACATTTGAAGCCGTGTTGATTTCGAAAGAAATAAAGGCACCGATACAGGTGGTATGGACAAGGGAAGACGATATGACACAGGGGCCATTCAGGCCGGGTGCGGTGTATGCATGCAAGGGCGGAATCAATGACGGAAGAATAAGTGCCTTACAGGTAAAAATGGCTTCGCAAAATATGGATCACCAGGATGCTCACCCGGATAAAACTAACTTCAATAGCAGCACTACGGAGGGGTTAGCTGAAGCTTATTTTGAATCGGTTCGCAATTATAGCTTTGCGGATATCCCTACTGAATCTCCCATACCGGTAATGTGGTGGCGGTCGGTATATTCATCCACCAACGCATTTGCATTTGAAAGTTTTATAGATGAACTGGCGCATGAAGCGGGCAAAGATCCGCTTGATTTTAGAAGAAGCCATCTTGGAGGCGATCGGTACCAGGCTGTTATTGACAAGCTGGAAGAAATGACCAACTGGAAGTCACGCAGTAAAAATGAAGGATGGGGCGTAGCCATTACAGAATGCTTTAAATCCATTGTAGGAGAAGCAGTAAAGGTTAGCCGCAATGCGGAAGGGAAATTACAGATAGATAAAATTGTGGCGGTAATGGATTGTGGCTGGTATGTGAACCCGGATATCATCAAAGGGCAGATTGAAGGAAGCATCGTGATGGCGCTGGGTGCTGCAGTTACACATGAAACCCATTTTGAAGATGGCAAGGCAGTAGAGAAAAATTTTGATACTTACAAAATGCCAAAGATCAACGATATTCCGGATATTGATATTCACATCATGGACAATGATGAAAATGCCGGTGGTGCAGGCGAGCCATCCTTACCTCCGTTTGCTCCCGCTTTGTGTAATGCTATTTTTGATTTAACCGGCAAGCGAATCAGAAAATTGCCTTTTAAAATGGGGGAGGTGTAATTCAATTAAGAATTAAAAATTAGGAATTAAGAATTAGTGCATTGGAGACCTGGATTTTCTGCGTGAGGCTAATTATGGACTGCCGTAAAAAAAGATCAAATTGCATCTGAAATTAGCTGAGGTAAACTTACAACAGTTCGTTCGTTTTATGTTGCTTTCATGAGCCAGTCGCTACTCCCATTTTTAATTCTTCATTTTTAATTACTTTCTCAAAGCTTTTACCTGCGCTACTTTTATCATAGGATTTTTATTTCCCCAGCTATTGGATACAAAATTTAATACATCAGCAACCTCCCTGTCTGTAAGCTGACTCACTGCAGCCATTGGAACATTATATTGTTTTCCATTCACGGTGATTTCGCCTTCCTGTCCGTTTATTATAATGTCAATAGCCCGTTTTTGATTTTTTAAATACGTCGTATTTGCCAGTGGGGGAAAAGCACCTTCCACCCCTTCACCGGCCAACATGTGACAACTGGCACAATTGGCCGCATATATATCTTCGCCCCTTTTCATGCTTTGAGACAAAGTATCCTCCTGGGCCATTGCAAGCCAGCAAAGACCACCAACCAATAAAATACTTAAAGTGATTTTTCTCGTCATGTATTTACTGTTTTCAAATAAATGTATAAGTGAACCCGAAGATAATAAAACGCATATAAACAGCCATTGAATAAAAATGGTTGTAACAAAACAATCACAACAAATAGTAGGGATGAATTTCTGTTATGATAAATATTTTCCAACAAATCCGGTAGTAATGAATGTGTTTAAATTTTATCTACCGATACTTTTCAATTGCTTTTGCCTGCCAATTTTAAAATAAAGTAAGGTACTTTTGGTGACAAAGGTGATACTGATAATTCGGCAAAATTTTGTGACCAGATTAAAAGTACAATTTTTTGAATGCTGATATCGCAAGGATAATTTTATGATTCAAATAAAACTTAAGATCGTCCACAAAATTAGCCTGGCTTTTAGTTCCAATAACTCAAATTGGCCGTTTAAAAACGACGAATCAGTCGAAAAGGTATTCAACCTTTCCAGCCAATATTAAAAAACGTAGATGATCTTTTTATACTTCGGCCTGGTAGGCTTTAATCGCTTTTTTAATACTGCGGTGTTTTTTTATCAGTGCCAACGCTTCTTCATTACTGATGCCCAATTCCTGCGTAAGCATAATTGCCGCCCTGTTCCATAATTTATTATTCGATAATTGCATCTCAATCATTTTATTGCCCTTTACTTTACCTAACTGTATCATCAGCGAAGTAGTGATCATATTGAGCACCATTTTTTGAGCAGTGCCCGCTTTCATCCTGGTACTGCCGGTTACAAATTCGGGACCTGTCGCCAGCTCTATCGGGCAATCTACTTCTTTTGCAATAGTACTTCCCAGGTTACAAACTATACAGCCTGTGCCAATCCCTTTTTCTTTAGCAGCCCTGATGCCGCCCAATACATAAGGTGTTTCACCGGAAGCGGCGATTCCCACCAGGAAATCCTTATTGGTGATGTGATGAACCGTAAGCGCTTCCCATGCTTTAATGGTATCATCTTCGGCAAATTCTACCGCGTTTCGGATTGCATAATCACCGCCTGCAATGATGGCGATTACAATATTACTGCTAACACCGTAGGTCGGGGGTATTTCGGATGCATCCAATACACCCAATCTTCCGCTGGTTCCTGCACCAATATAAAATAGCCTTCCGCCTGCTTTCATTTTTGGTAAAGCCGCATTAACCAGCTTTTCAATTTGTGGTAAGGAGTCTTTTACAATTTGCGCTATACATTGATCTTCTTTATTAATATCGGTTATCAATTCAATAACAGATTTTTTTTCTAAATCATCATAATGCGAAGGCGATTCGGTATTTTTTCTTTGATTCATATTGGATGTTTTTATATCAATTTGATCAATGGTTACAGGTTAATTTATTATTGCTGAATTTAAAAATGCCGGTAAAAAACAAAACCAATCCCGGTTGCAACTATTTTTATTAAACGATTATTGAGGGAAACTTATTTTTCCCATCGATACAAATGGTATATCCCTTGTTCCTTTTCCAATTTCAATTTTCCCACCCGCAATCGTTTCATTCGCCAGCACTGCAAAAAGTACCGCTTCTTTGGCATCCGGGTTAATTTGTAAACTATCAGTGGTTTTAAAAGTATAGCCAGGTAATCGTTCGCGGATAGATTGCATCAGCAACGGGTTGTGCATTCCTCCTCCGCTGGTGTAAACCACTACATCGGTTAAGGCACCTGAGCATTGCAGTATTGCATCGGCAATCGTATCTGCTGAAAATCGGTTTAGCGAAGCCATTGCATCCTGGTGCGAAAGGGAAACAATACCTGCCGCCGCTTTTGCATTATCAAGATAGGAAAGATTAAATAATTCAGGGCCGGTAGTTTTTGGAAATCCTTTTTGAAAGAAATTGTTTTCTTTCATACTTTTCAGGAGCGAATCATCTACTCTTCCTTTGGAGGCAACAGCGGATTGGGCATCATAATACTGGCCGCTAAAGTTTTGTTGTATGTATGCATCCATCAGGGTATTGCCGGTGCCGGTATCAGTGCTAAAAACTTTTCTTCCGTCAAGATCGCCGGGCAGGTAAGTAAAATTGGCGATACCGCCGATGTTTAGCATGATCCGGTTTTCCCCTTTTTTGCTAAATATCAGGTAGTCGCCATACACTGCCAGTGGTGCGCCCTCGCCTCCTGCAGCTATATGTTTTTGCCTGAAATCGCTGATGGTGATAATGCCGGTTTTTACAGCCAGGTGATCGCCATCCCCTATTTGCAAAGTGCCATTGGAAAATTTATCCATGCCATGCAAAAATTTTGGTGCATGATAAATGGTTTGTCCATGACTGGCAATCAAATCCACCGTAACCGGATCAACCTGCCATTTTTTTAAACAATCATTTATCATGACGGCATGTTGCTCAGCCACCCATCCGTTCAGCAGGCAAACTTTCTGTAAATCAACTTCCCGTTTTGAAAAAACTGATTTTATTTCCTGCCGGTAATCATCATGGTAGGGAACAGTTTCAAAATGCAATATTTCAATCTCCGTGTTTTTACCGCATCCCGCACACCTGCAAAGCGCTACATCCAACCCATCTACAGAAGTGCCACTCATCAATCCTATAATTATCCTTACGGGATTTAACCCCATTTTAAAAAGACGGTCAATATTTACATTCATCTTTGCAGCTTTGTGCGGTAATTGTTAAAATATAGCACAAATATGCAGAAATATTTTTAAAATGTAAACAATTTTGCGTATTTATGCAGTATTAAAACTAACAATTTCTATGCTTAAGAAAGAACGGCATGCCTATATTATGCATCAGATTGATGTACACAACAAGGTGCTGTCTTCAGATTTATCCTTGCAATTAACTGTATCCGAAGATACCATCCGGAGAGATTTACAGGAATTAGACGAGAAGGGAATATTGACCAAGGTACACGGAGGGGCGCTATCCAAATCATTCCATTTTACCCTTCAAAACAATACCGTTTTTTCCCAAACCGAAAAGAAAACAATTGCCCATAAAGCTAAGGAATTGATTAAGGATGGTATGTTGGTTTTATTATCAGGCGGTACCACTATTATAGAACTAATCAGGTCTTTGCCACCTGAATTAAACGCTACTTTTATTACTGTAAGTATTCCATCTGCATTGGAATTGCTGGATCATCCCAACGTGGAAGTTATTTTTATCGGGAACAAATTATTAAAAAATGCCCAGATGTCAGTTGGGGCTGAAGTAGTACAACGCCTCAGCGAAATAACATGCGACCTGTGCTTTTTAGGCACCAACAGCATTGATGTGGACAATGGTATTACAGATCTTGACCTGGAAGTAATAGAAGTAAAAAGGGCCATGATCCGCAGCGCCAAGAAAACCATATCGCTGTCAATTTCAAAAAAATTAAATACTGTTCAGCGAATGGTAGTGTGCAAACTGGAAGAGGTAGATATGCTCATCACGGAGCTTGATCCGGATGATGAATTATTAAAGCCGTATCATGAAAAAGGGTTGGATATCTTATAAATACTTACATCTACTTACAAAAACTAAAAACTACGAAATGAGTAACAATTTTCTCAAAAGACCGTTCCGTTATAGCTGGCCTGGTCTTTTTTTATTAATGATTTTTTGTACTGCGTCTGCTATTGGCCAGGTAAAAATTACGGGTAAAGTAACCAACGAAAAGGGAGACGGTTTAGGTGCTGTTTCTGTGACTGTTAAAAACAGTAACACTGGAACCACTACGCTGTCTGATGGCAGTTATCTTTTGCCTGCTGTTTTAAAACAAGGTAGAAATACGATTGTGTTTTCTGCTGTAGGGTATAAAAATTCAGAAGAGTCAATCAGCATCACAGGCATGAATGAGTATACATTAAACGTAGAGCTAAAACTGGATGCATTGGGTATGGATGAAGTGGTTTTAATTGGTTCTTCCCTTACTTCAAAAAGAAAGCAGTTAGGCAATACCATCAATTCGGTAAGTGCCAAACAATTGCAAAACGCAGGTAGCGGTAATTTAGGTGCAGCCCTGCAGGGCAAAGTGCCCGGCGCACAAATCACACAAACATCAGGCGATCCTGCCGGAAGTATTTCTGTAAGGATGCGTGGTACCAGTACCATTCAGGGTTCATCGGAACCATTGTATGTAATAGATGGAGTAATTGTGAGTAATGCAACCACCAATGTAACCAACCCCAATGTGGATGCAGGAGCAAGATCAGAAATTGGTACCAACAGAATGGCTGATATCAATCCAAATGATATTGAAAAAATTGATGTGATCCCCGGTGCCTCTGCTTCTGCTATTTATGGTAGCAGGGCCAGTAATGGTGTAGTTTTAATTACTACAAAAAAAGGAAAAGCGGGCCAGATGAAAATTGACTTTAGCACAAGCCTTATATCAAATTCGCTTAGAAAAAAGGTGTATATCTCTAAATACGGAAAGCAGTTTGGCTCGGCTGGTCTAAGGCTTGGCAATATCAGCAATTATGCCGGGCCATTTATTACTTACACCCGGCCAGATGGTGCAGTAAGGAACCTGGCATCAGAATTAGTAGATGTAACCCGGTATGATTACCAGGATAATATTTTTCAAACCGGGCTTGGAACCGATAATTTTGTTTCAATTAGCGGTGGGGCAGAAAAAACCAGGTACTATTTTTCAGGAGGTTATTTTAAAAATGAAGGCATTATAAAAAATACCGACTTTAGAAGGTATAACCTAAAAACACGGGTTGAACATAACTTTAATAAATACATAACATTACTGGCAGGTGTGGCATATACCAATAGTTTTTCAAATGAAAAGCCCAATGGTAATGTTTTCTGGAGCCCGGTCAATTCTGTAAATATTACCAATAATATTTTCAATATCAATCAAAAAGATGCAGCCGGAAATAATGCAGCGGTAGAGGCAACCAGGGTTAACCCATTGAGTGTAATTGAAGATATGAAGCTGACACAAGCGGTTAACCGCACTATCAGCGATGTGCAGTTAAAGATAAAACCAATTGAAGGTTTGAATATTGATTACATACTTGGAATGGATAATTTTAGCCAGGAGGGCCGTAATTATATCAAACGTCCGGCTTATAACGCTGGCTTTGAAGGGACCGGGTATGTGGCGAATGTTTTGGTAAATACTTCCCTGATCAATAATGATTTAAATATTTCTTATCAAACTAATTTAAATAAATTATCATCGTTAACCAGCGCCGGTTTTAGTCACCAGTATCAAAAAATAACGGGAGTTGCCGCTGATGGAAGGGATCTTTTGAACGGCATCACTACTATTAATGCCGCTACTGCTTCCACTATTAATACACGTTACACGGATGATGTAAGACAAGTTTTTGGAGGGTACGTGCAACAGACATTTGGTTACAATAATATTATTTTCGTTACTGCTGCCGGTCGTATTGATGGCAGTACTACTTTTCCAAAAGATACGAGGACTTATTTTTATCCAAAAGTGAGCGGTTCCTTTAACTTCAGCGATGCTAAATTCTGGAGTACATCTTCTGTTAGTAAATGGTTTAACTCAGGACGTGTAAGGGCTTCCTGGGGGCAGGCCGGTAATCTTACCGGTATTTCAAGCTATGGCAGGTTCAACAGTTATTTGTCAAGTAACATCAATGGCATCGCAACTTATAATATAGATCCCAGCCTGGGAAATGCCATAGTAGAACCTGAAAGGGCCAGTGAATTTGAAGTAGGTACAGACCTTTCATTTTTTAATAACAAGCTTGGGGTGGTTTTTACCGTTTACAGTAAGAAAATCATTGAAAACTCATTATTGGTGCAACGGAACCTCGCCCCATCATCAGGTGGCACAAGCCGGTTTGAAAATGTTGGCAACCTAACTAATAAAGGATGGGAACTTGGTTTAACGGTTAATCCGGTGTCCACCAATAATTTTAGATGGAACATTTACGGGTCTGTTAACAAGAATGAGAACCTGGTTACTGCATCCAGCCAGGTAACACCCATTTTTTTAAACAATGCATTGGGTGCTAATTCATTTACCATCATTGCAGGTCAGCCTGTAGGTGCATTTTTTGGTAATTATTTTAAGCGGGATGCCAGTAATAATATTGCATTGGATGCCGCAGGGCGTCCGATAGCACAAACTACTACGGGCATAACATTGGCTACCAGGGTAATTGGCAGTCCTAACCCCGATTGGATTTTGAGCCTTAACAATAGCTTTGAATATAAGAAACTAAGTTTTAGCTTTTTGTTTGATGGGGCACTCGGCCAGGATGTATTTAATGCTGACAGAAGAACCAGGCAGGGCGTTGGTTTTGGCGATTATTCGGAGCGGGAATTAAAAGGGCAAATACCCAGGGGATACATATTTAGCATTTACAATACTGAAGAGTGGAGGGTAGAAGATGGCTCATATATCAAACTGCGGGAAGTTGCACTTTCGTACACTTTGCCAGGTATTTCCAAATTGATAAAATCGGCGTCTGTATCATTGGTTGGCCGAAACCTAATAAGTTTTGACAGCTACGATGGATATGACCCTGAAACCAATGCCGGTGGTAACAGCTCCGCTTTGAGGGGAATTGATTTTGGCAACGTGCCCATTCCACGTACTTTTCAACTTACTTTCAGGGCTTCCTTTTAATAACATTAAAGAAAAAATTTTATGAAATATATATCAATAATTTGCCTGGCTGCCACTGGCTTAATGTTTACTTCCTGTGATAAGGAATATGTAAACCCCAGTGCGGCCTCAACCTTGAGTGTAACAACAAATACAGATGCGCTGATGAACTTGTGCGCAGGTTTGCAACGGCGGTTTACATTGGGTCGCCAAAGCCCTTTGTACAACACCGTAACAGGTGGAGTATTCAGCGTGTTTGGTGCTAAAACAATTGTGTCTTCCAACGTTGCGGAATTTGAGGTGGAAGTAGGTAAAGGGTCCGTAAGTCAGGGTAATGGCATTGTATCGCAGCTATGGTCGCAAAGTATGCTGGGAAGAACGGAAGCAGAAACTGTTTTGGAAAATTTAAGCCAGGTACCGGATGCCGGGGACAGGGTTGGATTAAAAGGTTATGCCAGCATTTTCTATGCTTTAAATGTAGGTTCATTGGCCCAGTTTTTTGAGAAGATGCCATTGGTAAAAGGAACCAATGCTACCTTCAACACACGTACGGAGGCGCTGCAAAAAATTATAGCAACTTTAGAAAGTGTTGACGCAGATCTAGCCACTACATTACCAAGCACTAAATTTTCAGGTAAAGTGCCGGCTGGTATTGATGTAAAAAATACTGTGAAGGCGTTGCTGGCGAGGTACTACAATATACTTAGCATGGCATCCGGCACCTACGATGCTACTAGTGGTAACAAGGCCATCAGTTTTGCACAGGCTGCAAGTGTCACAGTAAAATCAGAATTTAGATTTACAACAGGAACACCCAATCCGCTCGGCGATATCAACGTTTTGGGAATTGTTTATGGAGTATCCGATTCCACATTAGGGTTAAGGAATGGACTGGCACCAGTACCTGCAGCTACTGATCCCCGTATAGGATTTTATATTAGTAAAGTGGGGGTGAATTTTCCTTTCAAAGGTTTTGCAGCGGTAAGGGAAACGTCATTCCCTGTGTACTTACCCGGGGAAATGAGTCTGATCATTGCTGAAAACTATGCCAGGCAAAACCAGTTTGCCCAAAGTAAAACGGCGCTGGATATAGTGCTAACTAAAACGAATGATATTTTTGGCGTAAATGCTGCACAGCTCGCTTACACCGGCGGCTTAACCCAGCCAGCTTTATTGACTGAAATTTATAAACAACGCAGAATTGAATTGTTTATGAGTGGGCAGGAGTTGGAGGATAGCAGGAGGTTTGGCCGCCCTGCACCAAATACTGCCAGTGAAGAAAGAAACAGGACTTTTTATCCTTATCCGCTGATCGAAAGAAATAACAATACTACCACACCAGCCGATCCGGCGATATAGATTTACATGCACCGGGCGATCAGTTGACGGATTTTAAAAGAGCATTCTTTTATTTTAAGATAAATACAAATGCCCCTGCAAAGGGGCATTTGTATTTATCCAGCCCTGGGGCAATTACGATTTTGAAATTTCGTGGTGGACAATAAAGGTATATGAATGCTTTCATTGCCAAAAGACGGCGCCAGTTAGTTTAAAGCCTGTGGAAAAAGGGAGCGGCTACAGGAAATATTTATAGTGTAAATTGTGGTAAGTATAAATAAAGGTTCATGAAATATCCCCGACTCTTGTAATCCGGTGCAAACAATAAGGTAATCGCCCTAACGGAGGATAATGTGGCCAAGTTATTTACGGGCGATACACGGTCAGATATTGGTTCCGAAGCTCAAAAAATGAAATATGCCAATGCCATCAACGGATTGGTTTGTAAATTTATAAGCCTTGATTTTAGTGATATGCTCGGCGCTGAAATGCTGGTAATGGAGCGGATATACGCAATTGATTACAGGTCGCACGAAATTGAAAAACGGGAATTGTGGGTGGATGTTTTTTTGGATGAGATTCATCAATTGCATCAATCAGGATTTGTACACAGGTACATCAGGCGACCATCGGATATTACCGGTCAGCCTTTCGATAATATCCTGCTCACCAACAATGGTATCCGCCTAATTGACGTAGGTATTTCGGCATTACAAGCACAGGTAGGAGATAAGCTTTTCAAAAAATATATTGAAACAGAACTTGCGGAGTTGGATGAATTTAAGGCATATTTTTTATCCAGGTAAATGGATGCCCGCAGCTTTAGCATATTAAAATCCCCCTTATCAGTCCATAACTGCATTTTGATTTTATTATATCAAATGTAAACAGCATGGTGGTTTCAAACAGGTATACAAGGCCCGGTTAAAAAAGGATGTCTGCAATGTTTTCATAAAGCTCATCAAATCTCCTTTTACTTTGATCGATAAAAATGAAAGGATTGAGCTTACCATAAAAAGTATCATAGCACCGGTAGTAAATTCATCCACCAGTGTGGCCTCCTGCATTTTTAACAGCTTCAGAGATGTTAATACAATAAAAACAGATACCCAATAAATTAGAAGCGGTATTTAAAATGTGCGGAGAAGTATTTTTTTTGCTTTCCATTTTTTATAACGATTAATGTGCTTTAAAAAGGTATAGAAATTGTGTAAACCGCCGCTATACAAAATCGTGATTTTTTCTTCCATTGATGGTTAAGGGTTTATTGAAGCGGTTAATGTTTGCTTAATTAAGATATCCCGATATTTTTTTTAATTGCCACGAATGCACGAATTGCTACGAAAATGAGCGTGTTGGGCGGTCAACAAATTCGTAATGATCCGATCATGCATGGCTGAAAGAACTTACACAACTTCTTCTTCGGGTGTATAATTTTTATACAATATCCTTAGCAAACCTGGCAATACTATTAATAACAACGGCAGGGCAATAATAAACCCTCCAATCACCGCAATGGCCAATGGCTGGTGTAATTGTGCTCCTGTACCAATCCCCAGTGCCAGGGGTAACAATGCTATGATGGCACCCAGGGCAGTCATCAGCTTTGGACGTAGCCGGGTAGAGATGGCATAAATAATGGATTCATCCACCGTTTTTTCGTGCAGTGATTCTTTGAATTGCAGGAAGGTAAAGATCGCATTCTCACCAATGATGCCTACAATCATAATCAGGCCGGTATAACTGCCTACATTCAGCGCAGTATGGGTGAGGTACAATGCGATGTAACTTCCGGAAATACCCAGCACCGCAATCAGCAAAATGGCGAATGCAATTTTAAAATCTTTAAACAAAAAAAGAATCACACCAAAAACCAACAAGCTGGAAGTAATCAATATCATTAATAGTTCTTTGAATGATTGTTGCTGTTCCGCATAAGCGCCACCATATTCAATGTGGTAGCCCTTCGGTAAAGTAATACCAGTTTGTATAGCTGACTGGATATCTTTTATAACACTGCCCAGGTCCCTGTTTTCCAGCCTTGCTGTGATAACGCCCATCGATTGCAGGTTCTGTCTTTCTATTTCCGCATCTCCCGCATTTATTTTTACGCTTGCCAATTCCGTAATGGGTTTTAATTTTCCATTGGGTAAAAAAATAGGTAGCCGGTTTAAATCTGCCACACTTAATTTTCTGCTGCCCGGGTACAGGATCCGAATATTATTCACCTGTTCCTTTTCAAATATACTGCCGGTAATATTTCCCTCCAGGGATGTTTGTAATTGATATTGCAAGTTGACCGCTGTAATTCCAAACTGCGCCAGCCTGGTATAATCGGGTTCAATACTTACGGATGGGCCTGCAATTACAATTCCATCAAACACATCGGCTGTGCCTTTTACATTGCTGACCACTTCGCCAATCTGCCTGGACAGTTCATGCAATTTATCTTTATCGTCCCCAAATATTTTTACTTCCACCGGTTGTACCGAACTCATCAGGTCGCCCAGCATATCGCCTATCACCTGGCCAAAATCAACCCGTAGCGCCGGTTGGGTGGCTTCTATTTTTACCCTGATTTCATTGATTACTTCTTCGGTGCTGCGTTCTCTTTTTGTTTTTAGCTGGATCAGGTAATCACCCGTATTCGGCTCGGTAATAAAGAAACCCATTTGTGTGCCGGTGCGCCTGCTGTAGGCTTCCACTTCGGGAACGGTGGAAATAATTTTCTCTGCTTCTCTCAGCATCCGGTCCGTTTCATCCAATGAGGTACCGGGTGGTGAAGCATAATCCAACACAATGCTTCCTTCATCCATTTCAGGTAAAAAGCCAGTCTCCAATTGGGGAACAATCAACAAGGTCAGGAATGTTAATACACCAATGATGATAAAGCTGATGTAGGGCCTGCTTATAAAAAATGAAACCCATCGCTGGCTTTTTACGACGCTATCTTTTTTCTTTATTTTATCGGTGGTATCTCTTTTCTTTTTACTCAATAATAAATAAACCACCGGCAAGCCTATCCAGGTTACAAAGAAGGAACACACCAATGTGATGATCATCGTATCCGTCATCACTTTAAAGTAGGCGCCGGCAACACCACTCATTAAGATGAACGGAACAAAAATCACAATGGTGCTGATAGAGGAACCCAGCATGGCAGGAAATAAATATTTGATAGCCTTTTGCACCAATGTAGCGTTGTATTCCCTTGGGTGCTCCTCATGCGTACGGTGAATTTGCTCTACCACTACAATGGCATCATCTATAATTAAACCAATGGCTGCAGCAATGGCACCCAGCGTCATGATATTAAAAGTATAACCGATGGCGTATAGCACGATCATTGTAAGGCCCAGTGTAACCGGGATCACAATCAGGATAGTAGCACTTGCTTTTAAGGAGCGAAGGAAAATAATGGCAACAATGATTGCCAGCAATAACCCAATCCACAAGCTATCGCTTACACTTTTAATGGATTCATTTACAAAATCAGCCTGCACATAGTACGGTTGAATACTTACCCCGGCTGGTAATATTTTTCTCAATGCGATGATCTTTTGCTCTATGTCTTTTGATACGGCCACCAGGTTGGCATTGGGTTGTTTAATAACGGCTACCAGTATTCCATCGTGCCCGTTGGCATTTATTTTTGTGTATTCCACCGCTTCCCTTATTTCCACATCGGCCACATCTTTTAGGTAAATAATGCGTTTGCCGGTATTGCTGATCACCAGGTTTTGCAGGTCTTCCCTGGTATGTACAGTAGCATCCGTTACCGTAAGGTACAGGTAACGGTAGTCTGTTAAAAATCCATTACTCTTAATAAAATTGGTTGCATTGATGGCATTGGTAATGATATCCGGCGTAAGCGACAGCGAACTCATTTTTTGTATGTTCATCTGCAGCCAGTACTCCTTTGTTCTTCCCCCGATGATGCGGATTTCACTTACGCCGTCTACCTGCGAAAGAAATGGTTTGATGGTATAAACCGCTAATTGTTTTAATTCTATCGGCGACTTATTGTGGCTCTCCAACGTATACCCCATCACCGGTAAAATGGATGGATTCATTTTTTCAACTGTAATGGAAAGATCGGCTGGAAGTGTATTTTTTATCTCACTGATTTTAGCCTCCATTTGTTGCTGGCTTAAGTTGATATCCGCTTTCCAATCCATAAAGGCAGAAATTTCGCAGCTGCCCCGGCTGGTAGTGCTGCGGACCATTTTCAAATCAGGGATTTGCTTGATGGCGTTTTCCAGTGGCCGGGTAACGTTTACCATCATTTTATTTACCGGCTGCAGGCTACCATCTGCTATCACTTTTATTTTAGGAAAAGTGATTTCCGGGAAAAGGGACGATTGCATTTTACTATAAGCAAACCCGCCACCCAAAATAATGAGCAGCAGTACAACCGTGAGCGGGTTTTTATGTGATAGAAAAAATTTTTGCAAGGAATATTTTTTATTTTTTTTGTTAACTTGCTTCGGTTTTTATGGCGTCCCGGAAAAAATCAGGATTTTTGTAAATATTTTTTTTCAGACGATATTTGTTTATTTATCATCGTTGTGTTATGAAATTCCGAACTTAAGGACTCCCTTGTACCGCATATCTGGAGTGACTTTGAACAAAGCGTTTAGTGTTACCTGAACAACTCTGACAACTCTGGAAACAATATATTCGTTACAAAGAGATATTCAGTTTTAATATTGATTGCTATACTTCATGTCTTATAGGGGCGAAATATTATTTCTCCAATTATATCCCGTCCCTACGGGACTTCTTTAAGCGAATGGAATTTCATGCTACCAATATTTTGTCCCTACGGGACGCCGAAATTGTAAACTAATATCCCTAATCTTCTTTTGCGGCAATCGCCATTACTTTCACCTTTGCCGTATCACCCAACCCATAATTTCCGGTCACTATTATTTTGTCATTTACTGAAAAAACGGGTGAAATAATTTCAACCAGGTTATTCGTTTCAATCCCCTTTTTTACAGGCACTTTTACTGCTGTACTGCTATCGATCATTTTCATTACCCAAAATTCATCCTGCGTTTCATTACTAAGCAGCGCAGCCTTTAGCAATGAATTGGCATTGCCTTTCAACGATTTTACCAGCCTTACTTTGGCGATTAAATTCTCCGGTATGAGATGGCTGGTATTCACCTTCAGGATAATGCTTTGCGTTTGCGCCGTGGCATCCATAACAGGCATATTTCCGCTAATGGCGCCAACCAGTTTTTCACCATCCGGTAAAATCATTTCCAGTGTTTTTTTGCTAAGGATATACGGCCTCAGTTCGTAGGGTAAATCCAATAGAAAAGCAAAACTTTTGGTATCGGTAATCACCGCTAGCTGGTCGCCATCCTGCACGTAATCACCAGCCTGGTGATTGATCTGCGAGATGAAACCGCTGCCATTTGCACGGATACTGTTTACACCGGTAAAGTGAAAAGTGGAATCGAGTATATTGATAGAATTACCAAGGCTTTCTGCCTCCTTTGTTTTTACGGTGTACAATGTTTGCCCGCTGCCCACATATTTGTTTAATTGCACATTGGCCGATTTAAGGTAACCGGTGGCATTCGCCCTTACAATCCATTTTTGCAAAAATGCGGAAGTCGCATTTAATTCAATATACTCCTGCATAGGTTTGTAACTGATGCTGGTAACGGTTACCGGAGTAACGGCTTCTATAGTGGCTTCTTCTGCAGGCTCCTCCTTGCTGTTACAGGAAACCAGCGTAACAAAGAATAAGCAGTATGTAAATAATTTATGCATCATTGTTTTATCGGTTCCAGTAATTTAACTGGTTGATGAGTTGTAAACGATTGATGGTATTTTGGGTAAGCTGGTTTTTTGAATTCAAATAATTATTGATCGCCAGTACATAATCTGCTATCCTCAGTTCGCCGGCCTGCAAGAGTTTTGCATCAGCTACCATTAGCGCATCGGCATATCTTACCTGGTTATTGATAGCTGCAATCAGTTCATCAATAGCCGTTAATTGTTGCGTCAACTGCGCTATTTGCTGTTTATATTGCCTGGCAAAAAAGTCTTTATAATTCGCTCTTGTTTGTTCGGCGATGGACAATTTGCTGTATTGCATTTTTTTTTGTTTACCATCATAAATGGGGATAGATGCACTGATACCAAAACTGGTTCCGAAATTTTTATATGCCTTATAAGCTAGGCTTGAAATATATCCGCCATCGGCAAATAAATGAATGACGGGCTGATAGGCCGCATCAATTAAAAGCCTGTTGTTGTTCAGTGCCAGGCTGTCAATTTCAAACTTTCTAAAAAAGACTGACTGAGTAATATTGGGTAACGGCTTTAAATGGATTTCGGGATCATCCAGTAAAACAAATGCAGTATCCAGGTTGCCACTCAGGTAATTAAGATTGGCGAAATCATACTGGTATTGAATGGATAATTGATTGATCAATAAACTTTGTTGCTGAAGTGTAACTAAAAAAGCAAGGTAGTCCACCTGCTTGTACACATTTTTTTCAGTTAACTTTTTTAGGATCGTTTCTTCTTTAGAAAGTGAGGAGTTGATATCCCTGTTAAAATTTAATTGCTGCAGATCACCATAGGCAGTGATATATTGAGCAATGACCATTTTCTTCAAATCCTGCTCTGAAATTGCTGAAGTATTGGTGATGAGCTGGTTTTGAATTTGAATGTTTTGAAACTGGGCATTCAGCAGTTTTTTGTTGGGCAACTGTTTGTTAACTCCAATCAATGTTGAAAAATTAGCGCCATTGGTAATTATTTCATCATATCCAACACCTTTTAGTATGGGTGAATATGAGTTGTAAGTAGTGCCGGTTACCTGCGGCTTGTAAGTAGCCCTGATGAGTAAACTATCGTATTGAGAAGATTGAAGCTGGTTTTGATAATCCCTTAGCAGGGGGCTATTGCGTAGCGCATTGTCAATATAAAAGTTTAAGTGGTTATTACTTTGTGCATGGCAATATATGCTGATCAAAATAAAGCTTATTATGTAGAAAACTCTTTTCGTCATATACGGAAGTACAAATGATAACTTTATTTGCCAACAACCAACACCTGGAATGAGCCTGCTTTTATTTTAGGCCTTCCCTTTTCGCCTGCAGGCACTGGTTCAAATTCCGCAGTGGGTAAGTAGAGCAGGTGACTTGTTTTATCCAGTGTTAACGTTTTGGCGCCCCTTTTTGTAACCACTATTTCTACCACCGTAAATTTATCTGCATTGTCTTCATGAATAACGGTGAGTGTTCCTTCGCCGTTGGAAGTATAAATGTTTTTTGTAGCCGGATCAAATGCAGTACCATCGCAACCTTCGCCAATTATGATTTTATCAACTACCTTACCATTGGTTGCATCTATCACCATCAATAGCTTATCGCATCCTGCAAACAGCCGCTTTGTTTCTTTATCGAATGACAAGCCTGTGGGCTCTTCGCCTGGAGCAATGTTCCAGTGATGCAATACTTTGAACGTTTTGGTATCAACCACCACGATCTCGTTTTTATCTTCAATATTCACGAACAATTTTCCCTCACTGTCCGTAACAGCCGTTTCTGGCTTGCCGCCTACATCTACACTGTCCACTACTTTGTTTTGTACCGGGTCGATGATGGATAAGTTTTTACTACGGCCGTTGCAGGTGATTATCTTTTTTGAAAATGGTTCATAAAGAATGGCATCCGGATTTTGGCCGGTAGCTATTTGTGCCAATGCTCTATTGGTATTCATATCAAATACGGTTACTGTATTGATCCGGCCATTGCTGGTGAAGCCTTTGTTATTTGCCACATCAAACGCAATTCCATGTACACCAGTTGTGTTTTCTATCACCCCAACAGAATCACCGGTTTTTTTATTTAAAATGTTTACCTGTGTACCATGGCTAACATACAACCAGTCATTTACCGGGCCTGTTTCAAGATAGTCCCAGCCGCCTGTGCTCGCTATATGGAACGTGTTGATTATATGCCATCTTTTTTGCTGTTGTGCTTCAGTTTTTAGTGAAGTAGCAACTAATGCAACTGCAAATAAAACAGTAATTAACCTTTTCATTTAGTCGTTTATTAATTTGTAAAAAAAATGGAGCGCTGTATTGGCTGCTGAGGTAATTCAAGGATTAATCTTTTATTTCTTTAATAAATTTTCCACTGGCATCAAAAATTACGTCTTTGCCGGCAACTTCCGCTTCGTAATTCACCGTGCCGTCTGCCTTTGTGATTTTAGCGCCTTCTTTAATTGCTTTTCCCTTGTAATGTTCTTTTACGTAAGCCAGTATAGCAGGAGGCAATTCATTTACTTTTACATCCATTTCCGTTTCGGAAATGCTGCCTTTATCATCCATTAATACCGACATGGCATTTCCATGCTGTTTAAAATTTACTTCATACTTGCCATTTTCCTTTTCCCATTTAGCGGTAACGCCGGGGTATTTTTTTGCAAAGGAAGCTTTTGCTGCGGCGGGTACTTTAGCTGCGGCTAACTGTTGTGCACTGGCAGAAAAAGAGATAGATGCGACTAATGCAAACATTGGTACTAACTTTTTCATACATGTTGGTTTTTAATGAAATGTGAAACTATCAGGCAATTCTGAAGCAAATTTGAAGTTTAGTATTTTTTGAACATAATTGCTTTTTAGTGTCACTTCAGCTAAACTGTATGCTTACAATATGTAGCGGTTTTTCAAAGCGATACTCAACTGAGAAATTATTTTGTTCACAAATCTTTTTAACAATCGACAGTCCAAGCCCGAGTGACGCAGAACCCTGGTTGCCTTTTTTAAATCGTTCAAATAGCTCAGCGGGATTGGTGCTTAAATCCGGAC
The DNA here is from genome assembly GCA_038213285.1 of Chitinophagales bacterium. GTDB lineage: Bacteria > Bacteroidota > Bacteroidia > Chitinophagales > Chitinophagaceae > Ferruginibacter. The sequence goes on along the minus strand of JBBQTL010000001.1, from coordinate 13,219 downwards.
CTGTATTGCGAATGATTAGTTGTTGCCTGGTCAACGTAACATCAATGGTGCCGTTTGCAATATTATGTTTGATGGCATTGGTAACTAAATTTGAAAATAAAATATCAGCCATCATTTCATTCATTGTCAGATCGCAATCCTCAGCTAAATTGATGGCAATTGTTATCTGTTTTACAGTAATCAGTTCTTCATAGTTCTTTATTAGCCGGTTAATAATTTTTCCGGCATTAATCAATTCTTTTTGCTGAAACTGCTGGTTGTCCATTTTAGTTAATAGAACAAGCGATTGATTCAATTTGGAAAGCCGGGTGCAGGCCTCCTGTATGGATTGTAGATTCCGCCCCTGCTCCTCCTCTAAATTTTCAGACTGCATCAAGAGTTCCAGTTTCGATTGAATGATAGCAAGCGGTGTTTGTATTTCGTGTGAGGCGTTTTCCGTAAAGCTTTTCAATGATTCATAATCCTGGTTCACCCTGTTGCTCATTATGCCAACAGCCAGGTTTAAATCTGCAAATTCGTTGATACGTGTTTGTTCCAGTTGCAATTCTTTTTTACCGGTAAGGTTAAATTGTTTTAGTTGCAGTAAGGTAGCATTAAATGGCTGCCATAATTTGTTTAGTAAAAACCGGTTGATAATAGAGAGTACCAATAGCAATGCAATCACAATGGTAAACGTAATCAGTAAAATTGACTGGATCAGGTCATTGGTTTCCTGTTGAGATTTGCTGATCATTACCTTGAAATTTTTATCCATCACCTGAACAGGAAATACAAGTTCCCTGATAGTGATCTTTTCATTTTCTTCCCTGCTAAAAATGTCTTTACTGGTAACGGTTCTGTTTATGGGTTCGTTATTCAGCAATTCAAAACCAATTTTTTGATCCTTATAACTGGAAGCATTTGGTAAAGTCCTGTGGAGGGTTACGTAATCAATTATTTCCATTTCCTCCACCTTCAGGTCCTTATCCAACTGGCTGATCAATTCGTACCTGATAAAAAAATAATAGCATATACCACTCACCAGTAATGCGATGATGGTGGCTATGATGTTTACCCGGTTGTATTTTGTGAGTAGTTTCATTGTGTGGCAAATTTGTATCCCATCCCATACACCGATTTAATATAATCTGCTTCGCCCGCTTCCATTAATTTTTTCCGGAGATTTTTTATATGGGTATATATGAAATCAATATTGCCTTCCATGTCATCACCCCACAAATGTTCGGCGATGGCATTTTTTGATATCACTCTTCCTTTGTTACTTACAAAGTATAAAAGCAATTCGTATTCTTTTCTGGTAAGTTCCAATGGTACATTTTTCAGCGTAATTAGTTTTGCCTGCGTATCTATTATAAGGTCATTAAATTTTATTTTTGTATTGCCATTAAAATTTCTTCTTCTTATAATGGCGGCTATCCTGGCGCTCAGTTCAGAAAGATGAAAGGGTTTGGATAAGTAATCATCGGCCCCTAACTGCAGGCCTGCTACTCTATCATCTATTGAGTTTTTAGCGGAGATGATCAATACTCCATCCAGTTTGTGATTTGCTTTTAGTTCTTTTAAAATCTGCAGGCCGCTGCCACCTGGTAGCATGATGTCTAAAATGATACAGTCATAATCGTAACAGTCGGTTTTATTGAGCGCAGTTGTATAATCTGCAGCAATTTCACACAAATAGCTTTCACTTGTCAGGTAAGTAACCATACTTTCACTGAGGGCCTTTTCGTCTTCTATAATGAGAATTTTCACAATCAAATTTAAACCTAAAGTACAACATCAATTCTGAAGAGAAATTGAAGTAGTATTTTATCCTGCATCAATGCATATCTTATAATTATTGAATCGGCCGGGGCCAGGGCCATGTGGTGCCATGCAATGCTGCCTGCAAAACAGGGAATATCTTTTTTTGCCACCTGCTTTAAATAAATGATGGCAAAGTTGCCTGCACTTTCATCTTCCGGAGTATTCGCCATATTCATTTTCTAAATTTTTTTACCTGTACTTCGTTTGCAGCAACTTAATATCAACGTACAGAATTGTTGACAGTGAAATCGAAATATTTATTATTTTGGTGTAACAAAATTGTAAACATTAAACCAAGTTATATGCAGTCAAAGAATAACAGCGTGGGCACAAACCCATTCACTATCTTTCCCCCGGTTGGCTACGAACGACTCTGTTTCCTGAAGAACATGATTACCCACCTGGCAAAAACTGAGATGCTATTTATTGACACAGCTCCGGTAGATAAAAATTACTTTAAAAAAAAGGTTTGGGTACTTAATTTTATTTGTAACCCGTTTTTATGGACAACCTCTAAAATAATATTATGACACTGGAACACGTAGCTATCTGGACCAATCGCCTGGAGCAATTGAAGGACTTTTATTTTACTTATTTTGATGGTATTCCCAATGAAAAATATGTGAATGATCAAACTAAATTTGAAAGTTATTTTTTAACATTCGCCTCCGGGGCCAGGCTTGAAATCATGCAGATGCCTGCAATACCTCCTAACCTGAACGATACCATCAAAACACAGCACCAGGGAATCATACATTTGGCATTTGGTGTGGATACCTTAGAGGAGGTTGATAATAAGGCAAAGCAATTGCTGAAGGATGGGTTCCCTATATTACGCGGACCCAGGAAAACCGGTGACGGCTACTACGAATTTGAAATATTGGATCCAGATAATAACCGCCTTGAAGTAACTACTGTATACCCATCCTGAAAAGTATCAAAAAAACGGTAACCTTTGATAAGCGCTATAATTTATCTCCATCATGAAAGATTTTTTTAAGGATATATTCGAATATCACCATCATTTTAACCAGTTATTAATAGAGCAGTTGGCATTGTACCAAACAGCCCTGCCGCTGAGAACCTATCCCTTATTTTGTCATGTATTAAATGCCAGCCAGGTATGGAATTCGCGGATATTGGGTGTGACGCCATTGGGTGTTCACCAGGTGCATACTTATAGCCAGTGTACGCAGGTGAATAATGACATTATGGAAGGTGTAACACAAATAGTGGAACACCGCGACCCGATGGAAACCATCGCTTATGTAAATACTGCAGGTGAATCATTTTCAAATACCATACGCGAAATTTTATTTCATTCTGTTAATCATGCTACGCATCATAAGGGCCAGGTTATTTCAGATTTCCGTTTGTCGGGAATAGAACCTTTGATTACTGATTATATCTACTATAAGCGGGTAAAGGGTTTAAATATGTAAATTAATCCGGGTGATTGTAACTGAAGGATAATTCCCAGGCGAGTCTTTGCCAGAAAGCTATTCATATTAGAATACTATTTTTGGCAGGACTCGCCGTGCCATGAACAGAAAATGATACATTAAAATGTTGTTTGCGAAAATCTAATTTGAATGGCATTGTAATTTTAATGTACCCGACTGGCAAATCGTTGAAAATAATTCGGCTCTCCATATTGCGGCGAGTCCTGCCGTAAATAGTTTTAAATTTTAAACGCTGGTGGCAGAGAATGCCTTGGAAATTACGTAGTAAAATCGCAATCAGAAAATGTAGCAATTTGTTGTCAGTGTTTTTACCGTTAAGATTTAAATTAATTTTTTACATTTCATAACAACACATCGTTATATGCAATGCAGTAGAATTTATTCTACATGTTTAAGGAGGTTCTTCTAAATATATTTGAATAGTAAATCAGATATTTGTTATTCCAATAACCCCAGGAAAATCTACCTATGAACGATCAACCTTTCCGCCGCAAGGCCGGTATTGTATTAAACAATATTGGGTGCATTCCGGCCGGTTGTACACCTTATCTTTTTCCTGTCAAATTTATACTGCCGTTTTTTGGACAACTTGTAAGTAAGTATCTATATTACCGCCAGTTCATACTAATTATCAATTTTCAGCGTATTAATAATTGTATTGGTCACATGCATCCAAATGCAATGGGCATCAATGTAGAATCAATTAAACGGAACATCAGTAAAAATCGGGAATACTAAAGACAGGCTATGAAAATTGAAAACATTATAGAAGACATCCAGCGGGATATATTAGAATTGAAAGATAAACTGGAAGAACAATTCAGGAAGGAGAATCCGGAACTTAATTTTTCTGTAAATGTACCGGGGATAGAAGACCTGTCAACAATAAAATCAATCACATTATCAATTACAGACGGTAGCACCAGGTATTTATTTAGCGCCCAGATTCATACACACAATGGTAACAGGGTTTTTGAACATGAAGCCAACATAATGGTTAACAACCAGGTAATTCCGGATGCATCCCGTCATCCTTACCAGGACAATTTTGTTGATTTGCTGCGGGATATCATCAAAAAGAACAAGAACAGGATGAAGGCAGGCAATAAACAAACCAATTTGTATAACGACCTGCGACAGTATGGCAATACTGGTTAAACGAATTGCAAATCGCTGGTTCACCACTTAACCCGGTATTCTTTATTTTCCCTGCATGCATTTAGCTTCATTTATTGCTACATAGAAAATCTATACCTGGTAATTTTATCCGCAATATTAATTATTGCCCTCAATTCTTCGTGGGTTTACCGGTGATCCTGTACATTTTAACATCTCTTGGAAATTATTGTTACCGGTAACGGCCATGCCATTTCGGGTATATTTATTGGTGGAGCAATGGCAAAGAAAATTCCATCGGAAAACTTGAAAAGGGTTTAGGATGGTTTGTATTGTTGATGGGGATTTACATTGTTTTAAAGGAGTATTTTTTTAAGCATTGAGAAAGATGGACTTTACCAGGACTAGCGGTGGGATGACATTCAATTTACCATACCCCAAAAAATCCGGAACGATGAAATGAATCAAATTGGCAGCCATTAGCTGCGGGCACAGTAGTTGCTTTAAACAATTACACATTCCCGCATAAAACCCGGGTTATCGCCATTTAAAATTAAATATCATGTCTGCAACAAATCAATCATTCAGTGAAGTGATCCATAGCGAAAAGCCGGTATTGGTAGATTTTTCAGCCGAATGGTGTGGCCCATGTAAAATGATGGCGCCAATATTAAAAGAATTGAAAGACTCAATGAAAGATGCAGTTACCATCATCAAAATTGATGTGGATAAAAATCCCCAGGCAGCACAGGCTTACCAGGTACAGGGGGTACCTACTTTAATACTCTTTCAAAAGGGGATGATCAAGTGGAGGCAATCCGGTGTAATACCGGCAAAGCAGTTAGCGCAAATTATCCAGGCAAATTGCGGGTAACAGTTCACATTCTTGTCGTTTATTATTTTAAATCACTTGACTTTTTGGGGGTGCATTTCAAACCCGATAGCTATCAGGAATTTTATAGCTATATTTTATATTAGACATTTTGATCTAAAATTGGGCTTATCTTGTATTAATAGGATAGAATATCTTGGGGTTTTTGGATTAAATCGTTCCTTCTCAAGTAATTGTACGAAGTGCTGGTAATGCTTTATGCCTGCAATCTGTTGTATGAGGGGAAGGGACACAAATTTAGCATGTCATAATGCATCAGTAGCGAAAATTCCATTCAGGTTCTAAATGTTAGGTGATCGGATTACGATATGTATTGCGTGTCAACCGCGAAGAGGTTGAATTTTAGTAGCCGTGGGTGAAACCCATGGTTATCGAATTTAATCCAATCATGTTCAACACCGAAGGTGTTGAACAATTGATATTACCTTTGGATGCATCGCTATCCAACATTACCTGTGAATGTATTGATAAAGAAAAAATTACAAGGATTGAAAACGGGATTGAATTTTTTGAAAAATATTTATTGAAATATTTTATGTTCAACCCGCCGCGGCGGGTTGGTAATGATTGTTGTTACACGCTGATACCATGGGTTTCACCCGCGGCTATTCAAATTTAACCCTTAAAGGGTTAAATGCCCTGGATAATTATTTACAGTAAAAAATGAATTATGGCAGTAAGTTTTGGAGGGGTAGTTTATTAATAAAAAAGCTTGCAGTTAAACCGGTTGGTATGCTAAAAATTTCCGCCATGATTTATTTTAATTATTAATTGATATCAACGATTAAAAAGCAGATGTAATAAGGAAATTCATAAAATAAATTATCTCCATAAAAAGGCTAATAGCTATCGGATCGCAGCACCTATTGGTTACTTAAGTTTGCTGTTAAGGCGTTCAGACGTTTTTAATTCTTCGATAACTCAACGTCTTACCGCTCTAACGGCGACAAACTCATTCTTTAGTTCTTACATAAAGAACGACATCCAACAGTTATTGGATTTGAAATGCACCCATTTTTGCAGCCGTTACAAGTACTGGCCTGTTGGTTAGTTTCTTTGTCCTTCAAAATATTTTGCATGTTAGAGATTTTAAAACAACCCTGGTCTTGGTATGCAGACGGTATAGTCATTGGGTTAACTGTGCCCGCCTTATTAATTTTAGGGAATTAGCATTTTGGCATATCCTCCAACATGCGCCATATCTGTGCAGCCTGTTTTCCGGCAAACATCCCCTATTTTAAATATAACTGGAAGAAGGAAAGATTGAATTTTTTTTCGTTGCCGGTATACTTTAGGCTCATTCATCGCAGCAGCAGCATCCCTGGTGGTATAATTTTAAATACATGGGGGTAGGTATTCTGTTGGGATCGTGTTTGTAAAAACCGAGATCATTTCCTGGTTCAGGATACAGGAAATGTTCCGCTTACAAAGCTTTCAACATGTATGGTGTAATTGGTACTGCCGTAATCACGGGGATGATTTCGGTGTGGCTCATAAAAAGTATACAGTAAAAACCATACATGGCGAACCGATAGAATTTCATCGTAAAAAATTCAGCAAGGGACAGGTATATGGCGGATATTGTTTGGCATTGGTTGGGTGTATGGCTTTTAAAGGGATCGCCTTCCTCATTAATATCAGATCAATGCGCTGGATAAAATGCAGGAAATTGCCATACAGAATGCATTGTTAATAAAAACCAGAATAAAAAATTAAGCCCCGATGATACCCTGTACCTTTGCATGGTCAATCAAAATAATTGATTAAAATTTAAAAGAATGAAAACAAATATTCAGTCAATTGGCTTTACCGCAAGCGAGGCACTTATCGCATTTGTAAATGAAAAGACGGCGAAACTTAGCCTGTATCTTGAAAATATAATCAGCAGCGAAGTAGCACTCAGCACGGACAAATCATCCACCACCGAAAATAAAGTATGTAATATAAGACTCGTGATACCAGGCAACGACCTGATGGCGAGTGCACAATGTAAAACTTTTGAAGAAGCGGTTGCTCACTCTGCTGATGCCTTGGCGAAACAAATTGAAAAGCATAAGACAAAAGCTTTTGATAGAAGAAGCCATGCAGACGTGGTAGACCAGGAAAGTTAATTAATGCAACCGGATTTTTCCTGGTAAGTTTTTGTAAAGATTATATTTTGATTAGCAATAAGGGACAGTAAATGATTTATTGCCGAATACGCATCAGTTTTACTAAATTTACAATCATTAATGTATGTATGTAATTGATCATTCCTGTTAACGATTTCATTATAATAAGTTACAAAGCGGACAAAATATTTGTCCGCTTTTTTTATAAATATTTTTTATAGAGACAGAAATATTAGCCAGGGTACAATTTGCATTTACGATTGCCTTTCATTACATCTATCCGCCCATGAGTATCGGGTTAGGTTTGATATTGGTAATTATGGAGGGCTTGTATCTTAAAACCGGAAATTATCATTTACGAACAGATGACCCGTTTCTGGATCAGGATTTTCGCCCTCATTTTTGGTATTGGAGTCGCTACCGGCATCATCATGGAATTTGAGTTTGGTACCAACTGGGCCACTTACTCAAAATATGTGGGTGATATTTTTGGAAGTGCTTTGGCGGCTGAAGGCATTTTTGCATTCGCACTGGAATCCGGTTTCCTGGGAATTTTATTATTTGGCTGGAACAGGGTAAGTACACGGGTACATTTCTTTTCTACGCTGATGGTATTTTTAGGTTCGGCCTTTTCGGCTGTATGGATTGTGGTGGCCAATAGCTGGCAGCAAACACCGGCCGGTTTTCATATAGTAGGCGAGGGGTTGAATGCAAGAGCCGAAGTAACCGATTTCTGGACCATGGTTTTTAACCCATCCAGCGTGGAACGGTTGACGCATGTATGGATCGGCGCGATCTTAGCCGGTGCATTCCTGGTGCTGAGCGTAAATGCTTACTATATCAAAAAGAAGAAATTTTTACAAATAGCAATACCTGCCTTTAAAATATCATTGGTAGTGGCTACCTTTTTTTCCCTGGCCCAATTCTTTGCCGGCAGTAAAAGCGCCGAGGGAGTAGCCGTTAACCAGCCCGCCAAATTAGCAACCCTGGAGGGCCATTATGATAGCAGTGCGATAGCCGACATGTATTTGTTTGGGTGGGTAAATCAAAAGGAACAAAAAGTTTCCGGGCTAAAGATTCCGGGAGGGCTAACCTTCCTGTTGCATAAGGATTTTAAAACACCGGTAACCGGTCTAAATGCGTTTAAGGCAGATGAGCGCCCTGTTCAGGTAAACGCTGTTTTCCAGGTGTACCATATCATGGTTGCAATGGGTATGTTAATGATTGGACTAACCTTGTTTGCTTCCTACAAATGGTGGAAGGGGAAATTATTTGAAACAAAATGGCTAATGAACATTTTTGTATGGTCCGTATTATTGCCTCAAATCGCTAACCAGGCGGGTTGGTTTGCAGCCGAAATGGGCAGGCAACCCTGGGTAGTGTATGGGTTATTAAAAACGTCCAACGCTTTGTCAAAAACAGTATCGGCCAACCAGATTTTTTTTTCGCTGGTGCTGTTTACATTGGTATATGCCACCTTACTGGTACTATTTCTTTACCTGCTTAATAAAAAGATAAAACATGGCCCTGTTGATTATGAAAAGGATGAATTTGAAGAGGGGACCCGCAGCGAAAATCCTTTATTAAGTCATTAAATTATTGATATGGAAACTTTATTAGGTTTGGATTATAACGTGTGGTGGTTCCTGGTATTTGGAGCAGTTATCAGTGGCTATGCAATTTTGGACGGCTTTGACCTGGGAGCGGGTGCTCTGCATTTACTGTTAAAAAAAGAAACCAGCAGGCGCATTGCATTAAATGCAATTGGACCTGTATGGGATGGTAATGAAGTATGGCTGGTGATAGGAGGCGGGGTTTTATTTGCCGGTTTTCCTGTGGCATACGCGGCCATTTTTTCCGCTTTTTATGTGCCCTTTATGATATTCCTGGTGGGACTGATATGGCGTGCTGTGGCCATTGAATTCAGGAGCAAGGAACCGGGCACTACCTAACGGTTTACCTGGGATGTGGTGTATTCCTTCTCCTGTATTGTAATCGTCTTATCACTGGGCCTAATGTTGGGGAATGTGGCATTGGGCATTCCGTTAAATGAACAGCATGAATTTGCAGGCGACTGGCTCTCTTTCTTTAATCCATTTAGTATAATGATTGCCATTACTACACTTGCATTGTTTATGATGCATGGCGCTATTTTCCTGGCAATGAAAACTGAAAACCGCTTGTATATAAAATTGAATATCCTTGCAAAAAATTTCGCCATATTCTTCCTTGTTTCCCTTGGGGTATCTACATTGTACACCTTGCTGTATATTCCACACCTGAGCGACCGGATACGCAGCAACCCCTCTTATTTCATATTGCCCTTAATTATGTTTTTGGCAATTGCCAATATTCCGAGACTATTAAAAAAGGCGAAATTCCGGTATGCATTTCTTTGCTCTGCCATTACGATTGCGGCATTGCTGGCTACCGTTTCGCTGGAAGTATTTCCCAACTTGTTACTCGCTACCAATGATGTGCGCAACAGTATCACCATCAATAATGCGGCTTCTTCCGTCAAAACGATGAAGATACTGCTGATCATTGCAGCCATCGGAACACCATTGGTGGGCCTGTACACCACTTTTGTTTTCTGGACTTTTAAGGGAAAAGTAAAGCTGGATGAGATGAGTTATTGAGATGAATGGGCAATGGTGACCCGATTGCTATCGGGTGGGCAAAATAGGCTGAGTCTGCATTCATCGGTATCTCAGTCAGGCGCACGCCTCCGTCGCAGTTAGGCGCAGGAATGAGGCGATGGCAATGAGCAAAGGTTTCCTGTGCCGGGCGTTTACTAAAGCTGCAATGATAAGAAAGAGCCACGGCTAGCAATACTAGATTAGTAAAAGGGAAGACACAGGACGGAGGAGTCCTGCGCGGGCATAATAGTATTTGGAGAATCTGTTTTCGAAATTAGTGGGTAGTAAAATTTAGAATCTGGTAATCCAGTTATTGTCGGGGTTTTGTTTAAAGGCAAGGACAGCCTGGATTTTGACCAAAGTTCCATCCACGGTATAATGAGCTGCATAAGGGAATTTATCTACCACAGCAAAGCGTACTTTATCATATCGAAAGGAGTGTAATTGGGATTTGTTTTGAGGGCTTTTACAGCGGCTAAAAGATGTTGTTTAAAACGGTTGCCCAACCCGGCGGAAAGGCTGCTATAATACTCCACGATATGTTTTATTTCCCCTAATGCTTCAGGGGCATATTTGATTTTGTATTGGGGCATTACATGGCGTTTATCATTTTCAAAGCCTGTTGTTCGTCAATAAGCAGTTCAGGGTTTTTGACATATTTTTTAATCCTGTTCCTTACTATTTTTTTGTGTTTTTCCGGGATATTGTTGGTGTATTGTTCCTGCTCCAATAAATGGATAAGTTCGGCTTTATCTTTTGGAGGCAATTGCTGGGCAAGTGCAAACACCTGCTTGGAGCTAACGGGCAATGCGATATTGGAAGTTGATGGCATAAAAAATAATTGAAAGGTTATTTATAGGCTGCCTATTTTTTTTTTAAGAAAGCCAGCAAATGGTCGATAGTATAAAGTATATGATCTTTATCATTGTCATTTAAAGCGGTAATATCATCGAGTAGCCTAAGAAACGTGGTATCCTTTAAAAAATCAATTTCGCCTACTTTATCAAACAAATAGCCCACCGTCGCATCTACCGATTATGCAATTTTTTTATTAACGCTTTATGATATCTGATAATGCAAATATAGATACCTAATAGGATAAATAAAAGCCCTGAAAAAATTGTGTGATGGAGGTCAAAGTATATTCTTTTACCTAATAAGCTATCATTTTTTTTTAACTTTTTATTTACAGGCGCAATACGCAACAAACGGGGCGCAGGAATGAGGCCCGGGCAAGGAGCGAAGGTTTCCTGTGCCGGACGGTTGCTACTGTTGTGTAAAATAATGTGGAAACGAAACAAAATAACCGGCACAAGCGTGGGCGGTGAGCAGGTGCTTGCTACTTCCGTATTGCAAAATAATGAAACGGGGCGATCCTATTTTTTTACACTATCTGCCTTTACAGGCGAAGGCAAAGCTGCAATTGGCTTAGTCGCAGTTGAAGCTGGTTTACTGTTCAGTGGTTCACCCACCCCAATATCGCAACGGTGGTTTGGCTGGCCGTGAGCAGGGTTCATACCAGGTGCTACTTTTTGAACAGGTGGCGCAGCAACCACGGCCGTAGGCGCCGCTGGTTTTATACTGGAGGTTGGAGCTGTGTTGACTGTTGGTTTGCTGTTTAAAGGAGCGCCCACCGCAATATCACACCGATGGTTTGGCTGTCCGTGTGCAGGGTTGATACCTGTAGCCACATTTTGGACAACAGGTGAAGCATTGGTTGCCGGAACAATCTGGTTAGCAGAAACTGCGGGCTGTATTTGGGCTGGGTTGAGAGCGGCAGGTTTACTATCCAGCGGGGCACCCACTGCAATTTCGCAGCGGTGACCTGGTTGACCATGCGCCGGATTCAGTCTGCTATTGTTATTACCAGGTAAAGGGGAACTGTTATTTTGCGTAGTATTCTCTGGCAAGCCGGTCAAATTGCGGCTTCCGGCCGAACGCTGAAACATTGAATTTAATAAGGAAGAATCTGCCCCGGTTTTTTTAGATGCAGCGGTGTCAATTATTATCTGGTTATATGTTTGAGGGGTTTCGTCTGCCTGTTCATTATCCGAGCAGGAAACAAAAGCAGCAACTGCAATCAACGGGAAAACGAAATATTTAGTAATCATATCATTTTTTTGTTGGTGTAAATTACTATTATTTAGCAGAAAGATAACCGCGGAGCACCAAAGCACTATTTATATTACATCGCCAGTGACTGTTTTTATCTGTAATTGTGCAAATGTTATGATGTTGAAATGGGTGTAAAAATTAATGGACGGGCGCTAAGATGAAGGACTTGTCACAATCTTTAATTAAAAGTCCTTTACCTGGTGGTGGCAGCCGAACCAGGGCTATAGTGAGCCGGTGCTTTCCCTTCCCAACAACGTCTGCCCACAGGCGCGTGAGTTGCGTGGCGACGTTGCGTACTACGGAGCGTTAAAAAGCCAGCAATGAAAAAATCATTACTGGCTTTTTTATGTGTATGGCTTTTTTAGGTTGGTTATTTTTTTTCATCCATCATTTTTGCAGCAAATCATTTTTCTAGTTTTTACTTTTAATCCAACAGGCGCAGGAATGAGGATACCGCCAAAGCACCGGCTAATTTTTACTGGTCTCTATAGAAGGCTTCATCCCAACAGGCGCAGGAATGAGGGATGGGCCATGAGCGAATATTTCCTGTGCCGGGAAATTACTACTGTTGTAAAAAAAATACGGTAACAAAAATATAAGATCTAAAGCCAGCCGGCAATGCACAAAAGCGTTGCTGTTTTTTTTTATTTATCCCAGGGATTAATAATTTTCAGCCCATTGATATTGGTAAAGTCGGCGAGGTTACGGGTAAGCAGTGTTAAATCATAAACAATAGCGGTAACGGCAATGATGGCATCTGGAAGTTTAATGCGGTAAGCTTTTCGTATGTCAGCCGTTTTTAATTGGATTGGTTGGTTCAGTTCTATAACCATTGCATCATTAATAAAGTTGTAAAGCACATCCAGATCTTTTTCAGTAACTGTTTTCCAGCAAAGCAGTTCAATCTCTGTAATAGCAGAAATCACGGGTTGTTCATCTCTTAGAAGCTGTTTAAATTTAATTGGAGTAACTGAGTCAGAAAGCCGATGATGCCATAAAAAACTGAACTTAAACGGAGCGTCGCCAATGTCGATGCCATAAAAAACTAATGATGGTAAACAAATTAATCATTTTTAAACA